>JADGNS010000024.1 GCA_017883355.1 Candidatus Solibacter sp. | reverse complement strand
CGCCCGCATCCAGCGTCGCCGGATATGAGGCGGAACAGACTGCCGGCGGAGGGCGCAAATAGCCGTAACTGGCCACTGTGCCGACGCTGACTACCGGAGGCCGCTCGAAGCCGAGGATACCTCGTCCCTCCAGGAACTGGATGGTGACATTGCCGGTGGAAGATGTGCCGCCGAGATCGCTGGTCACGGTCCGCCGCCACGTCACGATGCCAAGCGAATCGGCGGGCGAATCGGTGCAAACACCTCCGCCGCTGTGAATACTGACGCTCACCAGCGGGCTGTAGAGATCGCTGCTACCCGACCCGGAGAGGAATGCCGGGACCCGGCATCCCTCGGCCACACGAACAGAAGACGCGGGGCCGTTGAAGTAATACATCCCATTCACCTGATCCACACCAGCCATGCCGGGCGCAGGGCCGGCATAGGCGGTGGCGAGATTGACACCCAGGCTGCCGACGCCGGGGATGAGTCCGATAGTTATGCCGAACTGGTTGTTTAAACTATCCACGGGGTTGAATTGCCATGCTGCGCCGTCCGCGCGATCCTGAAACGGGCCACTCCCGGTGGCGAAAAACGCCAACCCGCGGTCCTGTAGCGGATCGAAACTGTTCTGCGGAGTGTTGAGGCTCAGACTGCCATCCGCGTGAATGTTCAGCGCCGCTGCTTGGCCGCAGCCGCTGGAATCGGCGGTGAAAATGCCCGGTACGCGCCCGGAACTCACGCCGATTGGAAAAACGATGCCGGCTCCGGCGGCTGTCGTCACCACCAGATTCGCGCTGGTTAGTCCCTGAACGGCAGTCGGCACCTGCGCATTGATCTGATTTGGTGACACGTACAGCAACGGCGCGGCGACTCCATCGAAGGTCACGGAGGTTCCGGCGAGCTGCGTTGGCAGCGGGAAGGCGTTGGCCGAAGCCGCCTGAGCAGCAAGATTGGACCCGTAGATCGATACCAGCATCTGCGGGACTACGCCGCCCTTCGCTCCGCTGGCGGCATTCCGGACCGCTTGAATTTCTGCCTGCTGGCTGAATGCAAACGGCACTGACAGTAAGAATAGGAGAGTGATTCGCATCAAAAGGATTCCTGTGCCCACCCGGCTAACGAAGCGCGAGAGGCAAGAAACTATGACCACCGAGGCTCTATCTACTAAGACCCGTAGCAGCCCTCTACAACTACACCCTCGCATGTTTCCTTTGCAGCGTGACCGGCGCAAAAGGAGAACCCCACTAAGAACGCAGCTTGGTTCTGGCCGGCCTTGGAAACGGATTCGGGGATCAACCGGCCGGCGCCGGCTTCTTCCCGGCGGAGTCAGGAATCACTGGGACCGCTGCAATCATTTGGCCGGCGCCGTATTTGCTTTGGCGCGCTCATTTCGGTTTACGGCCTTCGCCTCGGCCTTTTGCTGCGGATCGGGTGGAGTAGCCTCATCATCGCCGTACTTGAGGACGACCACCTTCACCCGCTGACGGCCAAACTTTTTTGCTTCTGCGTGGCTGGGCATGTAGACGTCGATGTGGTGGCCGTCCACCTTCCCACCAGTGTCTTCCACCGAATAGTCGCCGGAATACCGGCCGGCGCCATAAACGCGGATGCGGCTGTTTAGCGGCAATACCTTCCGGTCGGCGGCCACCGTGCCTGGATGCGACCACTTGCCGGAAGCGCCCGTGCCCTCCACCGAATACGCCGTGGCGATGAAGTAACGGATGGTGGGCCGTCGCCGCACTCCAGACGAGGGCGGCGACGCCGAAGCGGGCGTCAGGAGTGCAAACGCAATCAAAGCGGCGAACACTATTCGCAGCATAGGAGTCCCTCCCGCGGGTGGGGTGCGATAGCCAGATTGTGACACACGGCAGGGGGTTACCGCTAGCGGCGGGCGTGAGAATCCGTGAGAATCCGCCCCACCCGCGGCAGGGCCTGCGCGGAAGAGGATTCCGCTCTCGCGCAGCGTCTGCGCGCTGCTTGGGTAGA
Source organism: Candidatus Solibacter sp. (assembly GCA_017883355.1). Classification (GTDB taxonomy): domain Bacteria; phylum Acidobacteriota; class Terriglobia; order Bryobacterales; family Bryobacteraceae; genus Solibacter. Next base: position 11,591 of record JADGNS010000024.1, on the reverse strand, counting down.
TTTTCCGCCCACGTACGAAACTTTTCTTCTCCCGCCCACGTCCATTAACAGACGAAAGGATCTCTAATGCTCTTGACGCGTGTCCCCCGTGTGCTCACTCTATTGGCGGCTCTCGGTTTTTCCGGAATGGCGCAGGCCCAGACCGGAATCGGTGTCGCCGGGTTCGGCTACCGCAACCCCGCCAATACCATCACCGCCGCGCCTGGGCAGGTCCTGATGGTGTCGGTGTTTGGCATCGTTACGCGAATTCCCGATCCGGTTCTTCCTGTGGCGAATAACGCCGGCTTTCCCACTGAGGTCAAAGGTATCTCCGTCGATTTTGTCCAGGGGCCGGTTACCGTGCAGTTGGAGATCCGGGGTATCCAGCAAAGCCCTTGCCCGCCTTCGGGAGCCTGCTCGCCGGCGACCAGCCTCACCATTCAGATCCCGTACGAATTGAATCCCGATTCCGGCATCCAGGCCCTCCTGCGAATTAGAGAAGGTGGGGCGCCGCTTGCCGATGTCGTCTTAAGCGCGGTCACCGACAGCGTGCACGTGATCAACACGTGTGACCAGACTGGGATTTTTCTGAGCGTGGCAGATGGGATGCCTGCCGACTCCTGCACACCTATGGTCATACATGCGCACGGCCCGCTGGTCGGCACATCCGCGCCGGCGAAGCCCGGTGAGACGCTGGTGTTGTGGGCCTATGGATTGGGCGCCATTGAACACCCGATACCAGAGCCCTGCTGTGCTTCTCCGGACCAGCTTCCGCTCGCCTTGCAACCGTTCAACGTGAGTTTCACCTATGCGGATGCCGGCCGGTTTCCGCAGAGGCGTCTGGCCCACGTGGTCCCGGACTACGTTGGGATGGTAGGGGCCGGCCTGTACCAGGTGCAGTTCGTGGTCCCGGCAGTGCCTTCCGACATCTCGACGTGTTACGGCAGATCGGGCAATCTGACCGTCCAGGTGAGCGGGCCGAAATCGGCGGACGTGGCCCAACTCTGCGTGCAGCCCTAGGCCCGGATTCATAAGCTCATCCGACGATGCACCCCCGCCGGGGCGCTGATCACCGTGCAGCCTTGAGCGCAGCGGGCGGACTGACGGCCCTACAGCACAACCACCGGATGGTATAGGTTCGGCAGCACGGCCTCGCCGATCGCCACCAGGGTGCCGGTGCGCGTCACCGCCTTTACATATTTGGCGGGCGGAGCGGCGCGGAACGGGGACGCCGGAAAATTGCGCCCGTTGCGTACTTGCGCCGCGGTCAGGTCGTCGACGAACACGCTGGGAAAAGCGGGCAGCAATTTCTCCGCCGGCACGAACGCGTCCACCAGGCGCTCCTCGGCGGCCAGCGCTTCCAGTTGTTCCAGCGTCCGCGCCTGATCGATTTCGAACTCGCCACTGGCCAGCCGGCGCAATTCGATGAGGTGCGCGCCCCAGCCCAGCGCCTGCCCCAGATCGTGCGCGATGGATCGCATGTAGGTGCCGCCCGAACAGTGCACGCGCAAGCGCGCGTCGCTGCCGGTCAGTTCCAGCAGGGTCAACTCGTAGACGTGGATGGGGACCGGCGCCAGTTCCACGGCGATGTTGTTGCGGGCCAACTCGTAAGATCGGCGGCCGCCCACCTTCTTGGCCGATACCGCCGGCGGGCGCTGCGCGAATTCCCCGCGAAAAGGCTCCAGCGCCGCTTCCAGTTCCGCGGCGGTCAGGTGGACTTCCACCTTCTCGCTGGTGGGTTCGCCCGCGCGGTCGTAACTCGTAGTGGACCAGCCGAAACGCACCACGCCTTCATATATCTTGTCGCTGCGCGTGTAGAACTGCGCGAGGCGCGTGGCGCGTTCGATGACCAGCGGCAGCACGCCGGTGGCGATGGGGTCGAGCGTTCCCAGGTGGCCCACCTTCTTCGTCCGCGCGATGTGACGGACTTTGTTCACCACGTCGTGCGAGGTCCAGCCCTCGGGCTTATCGATTACGATGACTCCGTCCAATGTTATCCTTTTGCGGCGGTCACTGGGCGCGTTTGCGCGCTGTGCAGAGGTAGCCGAGCGTGAAATTGCGGTCCCGGTCGAGAGAGTCCAGCAGGGGCAGAATCAGCGCCGGGGGAACCAGCAGGATCGCGGCCGGAAGAAACAACAGCCAGCGAACGCCTCCTGTGAAGAATTGTAGCCCGTTGAGCAGGCGCCGGGCCAGCAGGCGGAAGTAGCCGCCGGCGGCGCGCATCTCGCGCACTTCGAAGCCGGCCTGCTCCAGCAGGTAGGCGAGGCCGTAGCGCGTGTAGCGGAAATAATCGTGCGGCGCCTGGTGGACTTCCCACTCGTGCGGCGCAGCGATGAGGAGCGCGCCGCCCGGCGCCAGCGTGCGCGCGATCTCGGACAAGGCGCGGCCCGGTTCCGGCAGATGCTCGATGGTGACAATGTGCACCGCGGCGTCGAAGGTTGCGGCGCGGAAGGGCAGCGCCGTGAGATTGGCAAGCGCATCGACCCGGCTGTAATCCCACGCCGCGTCGCCCACCGCGAGATCGATTCCGCAATAGCGCTGGCGCGCGAAATGATGCCGGTACTGCCCCTCGCCCGAGCCCGCATCCAGCACGCGCGCCCCCGCCGGCAACGCGCGCGCGAAGGCCGCCACGGCGTCTTCGATCTGGCTTTCGAAGTAGAGGACGTGCCGCCGCAAGGGTCGCGGCAGGCGGTAGGCGAAGGCGGTGTAGCTCATGGTCGCGCCTCCACTCCGACCCGGAAAGACGGCTCAACGCAGAGACGCAGAGAACGCAGAGGAAGCGCAGAGAAAGAACAGACAAGAAAGGAACGGAACCTGAGATCGCTCGGAGGGTGGCAGCGTCTGCGTGGGGCTGGCTTCGCGTGATTGCGGTTGGTTTTCTCTGCGCTTCCTCTGCGTTCTCTGCGTCTCTGCGTTGAAAAAGACGTCCCGTTTTGTCTCGCAATCCTCATCTTGCCCGCGCCTCGATCATCACCGTCGAGCCCGCGCCGCAGGCCGCTTCGGCCATCGCGAAGGGCAGCGACGCTACCACCAACGCGAAATAGGTGAGATCCTTCGCCAGCCGCGTGCCGCCCGATTCCGCGACCAGACGCACGCGCCGCGCCATCGGGTCGAGCGACGGGGCCAGGCTGCTCGCCAGTCCCGCCGGGTTGTCGCGCAGCGAAAAATACTTGCGGCGCAGTACTTCGAAGCCGGCGCTCTCGATCATCTTGTCCAGGTCGCGGCCGCGGAAATCGGTCAGGTGCCGCGGGATATCGGCGCCGGTCCAGGCGCGCCCCAAAAGGTGCGCCTGCCAGGAGGCGGCATTGGGCACCTGCACCACCAGGCGTCCGTCGGGCGCGAGCAATTCGCGCGCCGCCGCCAGATAGGCGCGCGGGTCGTAGAGATGCTCCATCACGTGGAACATGGTGAGACCCGCGAAACTCCCGGCGCGCAGCGGGGCGCTCTCCAGATCGCCGGCCAGCGCCGGCACCTGTTGCCGCCGCCAGGCGATGCCGGCCGCCTCGCGCGATGAATCCAGACCCACCACGCGCAGGCCGCGCTGGCGCATCATGCCGAGGAACAATCCGCCGCCGCAACCCACGTCGAGCAGCGGCCCGCGCGCCGTGGAAGCGGCCAGCGCCTGCGCCACAAACCGCACGTGATCGCGCAGCACCAGCCGCCGGTAGGCCTCTTCCAGACGGCTGGCCGCGCTCTCGCCGGGCGCGAACCAATAGTTGTCCGGATAGTAGCGGGCGAGTTCCTCCGGCGGAGGTGTGGGGTCGAGGCGCAGCAACCCGCACTGGTCGCAGCGCACCACGGAGAACTGTTTGGTGGTGGTGTGATACAAACGGTCCGAGCCGTGAAAGATCGCGGTGAACCGGCCGCAGCCGCACATCAGGCAGGCGCTCATGCCACCTCCGTCAGGCGGAGGCGGTGGGCCAGCAGCAGGCGCCGCACTTCGCCGGGCGTGAGCCGCCGGATGCGGTCGATCTGCGCGCGCTTGCCGAGCATCCTCGGAAGCATCCGGAGCGCCGCGCAATCGCCGGCCGCGAGAGCGCGCACGATGGTCAGCTTACCGCCGGCGCCGGGGAAGTGGGCCGTATCGCCGTGGTCGCGGTGCGCCAGCCACGCCCCCGCCACCAGGCGAGCGGCGTAGTAGAACGGATTGAGCACCAGCAGGCTCCAGGGAAAAAGCTTCACCGCCAGCAGCACGCGATTGCGCTCGATCAGTTGCAGCCGCCATCCCGAATCCTTGCCCAGGGTGGCGCCGCGATGGTGCCGTACCACGGCGCGCGGCGCGTAGAGGCAGAGCCACCCGGCGATGCGCGCGCGCAGGCCGAGTTCGGCATCGTCGCCGTAAGCGAAGAAATCTTCGTCGAAGCCGCCGATCTCCTCCAACATCGATTTGCGGTACATGGCGGCGCAACCGTCGGGCCAGAGGACTTCCTCTTCGCGGTCGAACTGTCCGCGGTCGAGCGCCCCGCTGCCGCGCCCGCGATTCTGCCCGTCGGGGAACATGAGGTGCCCGGCCTTGTCGATGCGCGACGGGTCTTCCCACACGAGCACCTTGCTGGCCGCCATGCCGACCTGGGGCCGCGAGGCGCAGGCGCGCTGGAGTTCCGCGAGCCAGTCGGGTTCCGCCTCGGCGTCGTTATTGAGCAGGGCGACGAACTCGCCGCGCGCCACGGCGATCCCCTGGTTGTTGGCCGCGCAGAAGCCGCGGTTTTCGGCATTGCGGATCACGCGCGCGCCAAACTCGCTTTCGGCCATCTCCGCCGATCCGTCGTCGCTCCCGTTGTCCACCACGATGGTTTCGAATTGCGCGTTGTTCTGGCGGGCGAGCGAGGCCAGGCACGCGCGCAACAGTTCCTTCCGGTTCCAATTCACCACGACTACGGAGATCAACAGTTTATGCTAACAGGCTCAGGGCGGTCCGTTTTCCCGCCGTGGCGCTTATTCCCTGTTATATTATGAGTTTAGAGGCTGGGAATTTCCCCTTATGACACTCGTTGGCGACACGTTGCGCCGCGAACGACTGAAACGCAATCTCGATCTGGAGGAGATCTCCCGCGAGCTGAAGATCTCCACGCGCTTCCTCCAGGCGATCGAAAACGATCAGTACGACAAGCTCCCGGGTGGCGTGTTCGCCAAGAGTTTTGTGCGTCAGTACGCCCGGCTGCTCGGCCTGGATGAGGAAGCGATTGCCGGCGAGGTGCAGCAGGTTCTGGCACCCGTAGAGGAAGTCCCGCAATTTGCCGAGAAAGCCAAGCCCTCGGGTGTGGCGCCGATTCAGGTGCCCAAGGTCGAAGAATGGGAGACGGTCGGCGACAAGCGGTTCCGCTGGTCCGGCTGGCTCTCCGCCGTGGTGCTGGTGGCGGTGATGCTGGTTTGTTCGGCGGTATATGCCTGGATGCAGCGTCCGAAATCGCCGGTGACCGCGCAGGCCAGTCTTCCGACGCAAAGCGCCGCCCAGAACGCGGCGGGGCCCGCTCCGGTTGCGGCGCGGCAAGCTCCTCAGCCGAGCGTGATGCCCCCGCCACCGTCGCCGGTGGAACCCTCCGCCGCGGCGCCCGCGCAGGTAGCGGAGCAGCGGCCAGCGGAGCGGAAACCGGCGGAGCCATTGACGGCGGAGCCAAAGCCCGCGCCCGCGACGGCCCGCGTGGCGGCGCCCAATCCCGATGCCACTGTACATGTCGAGATCACGGCGGAGGAAGCCGTATGGGTGCTGGCGCGCGCGGACGGCAAGTACGCGTTTTCGGCCACCATGGATGCACATTCCACGCGCACGGTGGATGGGGTGAAGGAAGTGATGCTGCGCCTGGGGAATGCGGGCGGGGTGACCATTTCGCTGAATGGCAAGCCGATCGGCCCGGCCGGACCGAAGGGGCAGGTGCGGACGATTCAGTTCACTTCGGGGGGCTTCCAGATTGTGGCCGCCAAGCCGCCTTCGGTGCCGCTCGATCCGTTGGATCGCCGCTGACGCCGCATCATGCGCTGCCGCTTGCGCTCCAGCGTGAGCAGTTCGCGGCGGCGGCGATGCTTGACGCTGGCATCCACTTTGTGCCAGAACTTGGCGAAATAGCTGACGGCCGAAACCAGGGCGAAGAACACCACGCCCCACATCAGCGCCAGGCCGACGGGCCGGAGCGCCGGGTGGCGTACGCTGGGCAGCATGACGGAGATGGCCACCACCTGGCAGAACATCTTGGTCTTGCCGAGATCGCTGGCCTTGATGGTGTAGCCTTCGGCGGCGGCAATGCTGCGCAACCCGGAAACGGCGAACTCGCGGCCGATGATCAACACGGCCATCCAGGCGGGAAGCGAGTGAATCTGCACCAGCGAAATCAGGGCGGCGGAGATCAACAGCTTGTCGGCGATGGGGTCGAGCAGCGTGCCGATGGTGGTGACTTGCTTCCAGCGCCGGGCGAGGTAGCCGTCGAGCAAATCCGTGCCCGCGGCGACCAGAAAAATAGCCAACGACAACCAGTCGTTGGTCACCCTCACGTCCCCCACCTGGAAGCCGACGGTCTCCTGGACCAGCGCTGCCACCAGCAGCGGCACGAAGAAGATCCGGAGAATGGTCAGCGCATTCGGAATGTTCATCGCCCAAACCAACTATATCAGGAGTGTGACAGACGGTTCAGGATTGTGGAGAGCCGTCATATACTTATATTTCGCCCATGAATCTATCGCGCCGCCATTTTTTCCTCGGCAGTCTCGCGCTGCCCGCGTTCGCCGCCAAGCCGCTGGGCGAACAACCCAATGTCCTGCTGATCCTGGTGGACGAGCTGCCCTCGTGGATTCTGGGCTGCTACGGCGGCCGGGAAGTGCGCACGCCGAATATCGACCGGCTGGCGCAGACCGGCACGCGGTTCCTCAACCACTACGCCAGCGCGCCGGTGGCCGGCAAGGCGCGCCCCGCGCTGCTCACCGGGCGTACCCCCATGCAACTCAAGGACGCCGGCGAAGTCACGCTGGAAAAGCTGCTGGGCGGGATCGGGTACGCGTGCGGCACCAGCACGGACGGCGCCGAGGCCGCCAGGTTCCTCGACGCGCAGAGCGCCGCCAAGCCATTCTTCCTGACGGCCGGCTTCGCGCCCTACGCGACCCTGCCGGACGCGGGTGCCTACGCGCAGGCGAAGCTGGACACGTTCGCGCAGGAGGCCGCGGCCAGAAATGCGGCGCGCGGCAAGGAGATGCTGGGGGCGCAGTTGCTGGCCAATCTGCGGCGGGTGGCGGCGGCCACCACGGCGCTCGATCTCGAAATCGGCGCCCTGGTAACCAAGGTCACGCAGAAGAAGCTGCTGGACAACACGCTGATCGTCTTCACCTCGCCGTGCGGATCTCTCTTCGGACGGCACGGCTTGTGGGCTTCGGGCGATGCCTCGGACCCGGTGAATATGTTCGAGGAAGCCATCGCGACGCCGATGGTGTGGAGTTGGGCGGGGCATGTGGTGCCGCTGGCCACGCGGCCGGAGATGGTCAGCGCCTACGACTTCGTCCCCACTATCTGCGATATCACGCCCGCCGAACTGCCGGAGCGCAATCTCTGCGGGCGCAGCTATCTGGCACTGGCCAGCGGCAAGCCGCTACCCAAGAAGCAACCCTGGCGGACTACGGTATTCGCCCAGTACGGCGATACCGCGATGGCGCGCAGCGATCGCTACAAGCTGATTGTGCGCAACGACGGACAGGGGCCCGGAGAGCTATACGACGATAAGGTGGACGCGCGGGAGAGGGTGAATCAATACGCGAACCCGCAGTTTATGACGGTGAAGGCAGCGCTCTTGGCGGATTTGGGGAAGTGGAAGCGGACGTATTCGACGTAGGCGGGCCCGGGCAGGCGACCAAGGGCGATCGCCTGCCCGGCTCCCCACCTTCCGGGTTGAGACGTAACAGACTACTTTTTGGGTGTGTAGCCGTCGAGCTTGTGATCGTGACTCTTATAATAGTCGCCGGCGTCGTTCAGGTTCTTCGCCATTTCAGCCTTGTCCGTCACCATTTTGGCGTGGCAGAACGTGCAGGTCTTCTTTTCGGTCTTGGCGTACTCAGGCTTGGCGTGAGTGGCGGTGGTGCAGACCAGGAATCCGGTCATCAGAAATGCGGCCGGCAGCACTAGTTTCATCGCGCGCATCGTAATCTCCTCATTCGGACCAAACGCATCCGGGATCTCAATATCCTGAGCCAATTATAAATCCGTCGCGGCGATTTTCAACGGGCTGTGGAAATTAAACCTGGTTCATGCTTTCCGGAAACATCAAAAGAGTTAATGGTTCTTGTGTTTTCTTCTACAGGTTGGCGTCGCTTTCCAGGCTGCGCCAGAGGTACCAACTGGCCACCGAGCAATAGGGGCGCCAGCGGTGGGCCATCCGCTCCATTTCTTCAGGGGTGGGAAGGGCTTCCAGATTGTAGGCTTTGCGGATGGCATTGCGGATGCCCAGGTCGCCGGTGGGGAGGATGTCGGTGCGCTGGAGGGCGAAGATCAGGAACATGTGAGCGGTCCAGACGCCGATGCCTTTGACCTGGGTGAGGCGGAGGATGACCTCGTCGTCGGGGAGAGCCGAGAGTTCCTCGAAGACCACCGTACCGGCGCGGGTGTGGCGGGCAAGGTCGCGGATGTAGGCGGTTTTCTGGGTGGAGAGTCCCAGGGAGCGCATCCGGGAGGGGCGGAGCTTGAGAATGGTCTCTGGGGTGACTACGTCCTTCACGGCGGCGGAGAGGCGGCCGAAGATGACGCTGGCGACGCGTCCGCTGAGCTGCTGAAAGACGATGGACTTGACCAGCGTCTCGAAATCCGGCTGGCGAAATTGGATACCATAATCGCCAACCCGTTGGATAATGTCGGAAAGCACCGGGTCGTTGGTGCGGAGGTGGTGAATGGCTTGCTTCATGGTGAAACACAGGCGCGTTGCGGTGCGTCCACCCTATTGTACCGGGATGCGAATACTCAAACTTACCGTGCTCACGATGGGCGGCGTTCTGCTGGCGCAGGACCAGATGCCCACCATCAAAGTCGATGTGGATGTGGTCAACATTCTGGCCAGCGTCCGGGACAAAAGGGGGGCGCTGATCCCCAGCCTGCAGAAGGAAGATTTCACCATTCTGGAGGATGGCAAGGCGCAGCCGATCAAGTATTTCACCAAGGAAACCGATTTGCCGCTGACCATCGGGCTGCTGGTGGACGTGAGCGGGAGCCAGCGGAACCTGATCGATATCGAACGCAGCGCGGCGTCGCAGTTCTTCCGGGAGGTGCTGCGGAAGAAGGATCTGGCGTTCCTGATCAGCTTTGGGGAAGAGAGCGAACTGCTGCAGGATTACACCGGGAGCGCGCGACTGCTGACCGAGGGGCTGGGCCAGTTGCGGGTATCGTCGGGGGTGAGCGGGATCCATCCGGGACCGGTGCCGACCATCGGCAGCCCGCGGGGCACCGTGCTGTACGACGCGATTTACCTGGCGGCGAACGACAAACTAAAGGGCGAGGTAGGGCGCAAGGTGATCGTGGTCATCACCGACGGGGTAGACCAGGGAAGCCGGCTGACGCGGAACCAGGCCATCGAGGCGGCGCAGAAATCCGATGCGGTGATCTACAGCATCGACTACTCCGACCCGGGGGCCTATGGAACGTTCGGGTTCGGAGGCGGCGGAGGAGAAGGCGAACTGCGGAAGATGAGCGACGAGACGGGCGGGCGGGTGTACAAGGTGGATCGCAAACACACGCTCGACCAGGTGTTCAAGGAACTGCAGGACGAAATGCGGAGCCAGTACTCGATCGCGTATACGCCGACCAACGAGGTGAAGGACGGGGGATACCGGCACCTGGAAGTGCGCCTCGGGAACAAGGATTTGAAGGCGCAGGCCCGCAAGGGCTACTACGCCATCAAGCCGTAGCGCAGCCTAGCTTTCCCATCATTTTCTTGTAGTTGCAGTCACCACTCGTTCCGCGAAGTAGGTGACGAGAGCTTCGCGGAGTGGCGGCATGGGGGTCAGGCCGGCGCGCTCCATCTTGCCGTTGGAAAGGGCGGAATACTTCGGACGGCGGGCGGGGGTACGATATTCGCGCTCGTTGGTGGCGAGGAGGACGGGATCGAGCCCGGCGGTTTCGAAGATAAGACGGGCGAACTGGAACCAGGAGGTGGGGGCGCCGCCGCCGATGTGGAAGAGGCCGGAGAGGCCGCGATCCACCAGGTCGATGGTGCGGGCAGCCAGGAGCGGGGCGAAGGTGGGGGAGGCGACGTGGTCTTCGACCACCCGGATGGGACTATGGGAGGCGGCGAGCCGGAGCATGAGCTCGACGAAGTTGCCGCGGCCGTTAGCCACTCCGCCGGGTCCGAAGACGCCGGAAGTGCGCACCACGAGGGCGCGGTCCAGGTAGGCCTGGGCATACAATTCGCCGGCCAGTTTGGATACCGCGTAAGCGCCGAGGGGGTGGGGCAAGTCCTCCTCCACATAAGGGTGGCGGGCGGAGCCGTCAAAAACGTAATCGGTGGAGAAGTGGACCAGTTGGGCGTCCACCTGGCGACAGGCGAGAGCGAGGTTGCGTACCGCTAACGCGTTGACCAGGAAGGCGGCTTGCGGCTCCTTCTCGGCGACATCGACCTGATTATAGGCGGCGGCGTTGAAGACGACCTCGGCGTCGTAGTTGGCGAGGACGTTCTGAACGGCGGCGGGGTCGGTGATGTCGACCTTGGAGCGATCCCAGGCCATGACGGCGAACCGGCGACGTTGGAGTTCGCGGACCAGCTCCAGGCCAAGCTGTCCGGCGGCTCCGAAAACTACCGCGCGTCTACTCATAGAAACACCACGATAGCAAACGAAAGTGGGCGGGACGCTGGTCCGGCGGAAAAAGCGGAAAAAGCGCGAGGGGACAGGGGAGGGGAGCCGGGCATGGCAGAAACCCGGAAACGTTTTGCCACGTTTACGTTATTATAGGCGCAAGAGGAATTATAGGCGCCAGAGGACGATGCGATGCGGAGATTGCTCCATCACGACCTGATGCGGGGCCAGAAGGCGCAGCGGGTGGCGATTATCCTGTTGATGGGGCTGCTGCTAGTTTTGATAGCGGCGTTCTTTCACGGGGTCAAACTGCTGAAGGCCTGAGGGCGAATCACCAGAGGGCGAATCAGAGAAGGCGCGGAGCGCAAGTGCCAGATCGGCGAGGCCGCAGAGCGCCTGCTCGAGTTCCACCCCCACATAGAATGAAGCTTCGTCCTGGCGGCAGTAGATGACTTCGCCCAGCAGCAGGGAGTCATCCAGTTCGAGCTTGAGCGCCGTGCCGATGGCCACCGGACCCTGGAGTTCCAGCCCAATCCCGCGCGCGGAAACGTTCTTGATGCGAGCCGGGAGCCGGATATCGGGTTCCCCGAAGAGCGTGATCCAGACGGATTGTTCGGCGTTGAAGCGCGGTTCGCGCCGTTGACTCATGCTGAACATATCGGCCGGTTGACAGGGAAGGTTTAGGGACCCGGCGGTCCCTCGATCCCTACAACACTTCCGTCCACGATGGCGACGCTGCGAAGGCGGCATGAATCAGTCCCACGTGTGAGTAGGTTTGCGGGAAATTACCCCACATGCGCGGCGGCGCGGGCGAGTAGTCCTCCGAGAGCAGTCCCAGGGGCGATAACGCTCCATGA
>JADGNS010000559.1 GCA_017883355.1 Candidatus Solibacter sp. | reverse complement strand
AGCGCGCAGAGCGCCGTGCTGGCCAGCGTCATCTTCAATGCGCTGATCATCATCGTGCTGATTCCCCTCGCGCTCCGCGGCGTCAAATACCGGCCCATGAGCGCGGCGGCCCTGCTGCGCCGCAATCTGCTGGTCTATGGCGTGGGCGGCGTCATCGCGCCGTTCCCCGGAATCTGGCTGATCGATCGTTTACTGGGTCTGCTGCACCTCGCCTAAGGGAGTCCGCATATGAAACAATTTCTCATCGCACTGAAAGCCACGTTGGTTCTGACCTTGCTCACCGGCGTGATGTATCCCTTGCTGGTCACGGGCCTCGCCAAGGCCCTGTTCCGCGACAAAGCGGATGGCAGCATGATTCAGGCCAATGGCCGCACCGTGGGTTCGCAACTCATCGGACAGCGCTTCACCAAACCCGAGTACTTCCACGGCCGCCCCTCCGCCGCCGGCAACGATGGCTACGATGGCCTGTCTTCGGGCGGTAGTAACCTCGGCCCCACCAGCCAGAAATTGGCCGACCGCGTAACCGCCGACGTGAAAACCTTCCGCGCCGAGAACCCCACCTTCACCGGCCCCGTCCCCGCTGATGCCGTCACCGCCTCCGGCAGCGGACTGGACCCCCACCTCAGCCCCGAAGCCATCGACGCCCAGGTACCCCGCGTCGCCGCCGCCCGCGGCATGACCGTCGCCGCTCTCCGCCAATTGGTAGCCGCCCATACCGAGGATCGCCAGGTCGGCGTACTCGGCGAACCCCGCGTCAACGTCCTCAAGCTCAACCTCGCCCTGGACGCCGCCTCCCCGCTGAAAAAGTGACGAAAACCCTGTCCGCGAGGAAATCGCTCCCTAACGGTCGCGGCTCTGATCGTGGTACGTGGCAGCAATCCGAGCCGCGACCGTCAGGGAGCGATTTCCATTCCCGCTTTCTCACGCCCCCCACGGAGGATTAACCTAGTCACAGTGACCGGCCGCTCCGATCGCAGGCTCAATCCCGACGAATTGCTCCGCCGCGTGCAGGCCGAGGAGCGGCGCGAACGCCGCGGCCGTCTCAAAATCTTCCTGGGCTACGCCCCGCGCGTCGGCAAATCCCTGCGCATGTTCGACGAGGGACGCCGCCGCAAGGAACGCGGCCAGGACGTGGTGGTTGCCGCCGCCCAGACTGAGGTCGCCGTCTCCGTCCGCCAGATCGTGTCCCGCCTGGAAGTCATCCCCACCATCGATGGCTCGATAGACCTCCCCGCCGTATTCCGCCGCCATCCCGAGGTCTGCCTCATCGACCAACTGGCGTTCAATAATCCGCCGGGCAGCCGCAACCCGGAACGCTGGCAGGATGTCGAGGAGATCCTCCGCCAGGGCATCGCCGTGATCACCGCCATCAACGTGCAGTACATCCGCGAACAGCAGGCGGCCGTCGAGCGCTTTACCGGGAAGCGCGCCACCTCCGGCATCCCCGAGAAGTTCCTGCACGAAGCCGATGAAATCGAAGTCGTCGATGCCCCGCCCGATGTCACCATGGGCGACCCCCGCGTGCTCGCCGAACTGCGCGAACTGGCCCTGCTCCTCGCCGCCGACGTCGTGGACCACCAGTTGCAAGAGTACCTGGACTCCCACGGCGTTTCGGTCAGTTGGGGCGCCCAGGAGCGCATCCTCGTATGCCTGACGCCGCGCAGCAACGCGCGAGCCATGTTGGAAAGCGGCCAGCGCAACGCCCGGCGATTCCACGGCGCGCTCTTGGTCGCCTACGTGGAACAGCCCGGCTTGGACCCCGCCGATCAGGCTCGTCTCGATGAGTATCTCGCCCTGGCCCGTGAATTGGGCGCCCAGGTGCACTGCCTGCAAGGCATCGACTTCGCCGATACCCTGCTCCAGTTTGCGCACCAACAGCGCATCACCCAGATCTTCCTCGGCCACCCCCAGCGCCAGCGCAGTCCCGTCGAGAAGCTGATCGAAGCCGCCGAGGATTTCGATGTCCGCCTCTTCCCCCACCCGGAGGCGAAATGACCAACCCCTGTAGCGTAGCCTTTCAGGTTGCCCTGACCCCCACGGACTTTTCCGTGGCACCGAACTTCGCGTCTCCCGCCTTCCGCCTCAAACTGTCTTCTCTGCGCTTCCTCTGCGGGGTACCCGCTTGCGGGTCCTGCGCCTCTGCGGGGAACTCCCCTTCCCGTAAATCCGAGCGCCCGGACTCCCCATGAAGCGCCCCGGCCAGCTCAAGGTTTACCTGGGATATGCCGCCGGCGTCGGCAAAACCTACCGCATGCTCGACGAAGCGCAAGCCCTCCGCGCCCAGGGCGTCGACGTCGCCATCGGCTACTTCGAACCGCACGGGCGCAAGGAGACAATCGCCAAGACCGATGGCCTGGAACTCGTGCCGCGCCGCGTCATGGCCTACGCCGGCACCCGGTTCGAGGAGATGGATACCGAAGCGGTATTGCGCCGCAAGCCCGCCGTAGCCGTGGTCGACGAGTTCGCCCACAGCAACGTCCCCGGCAGCAAGAACGCCAAGCGCTGGCAGGACGTCCACGAACTGCTCGACGCCGGAATCGGCGTCCTCACCACCATGAATGTCCAGCACCTGGAAAGCCTCAACGACCAGGTGTGGCAGGTGACCGGAGTCCGCGTCCGCGAAACCATCCCGGATTGGGTGGTGGACGAAGCCGATGAGTGTGTCCTGGTCGACCTCACCCCGCGCGCCCTGCGCAATCGCATCGAACGCGGCGTGGTCTACGCCCCGGAAAAGGCCAGCCGCGCGCTCGACAACTTCTTCGCTGAAGCCAACCTCACCGCGCTCCGCGAACTCGCCATCCGCCACACCGCCCACGAGGTGGAAGAGAAACTGATGGCGCCGCGCAAGGGCGAGCGCATCCTCATCTGCCTTACCGGGCACCCCGCGTCCGCCAACCTGATCCGCCGCGGCAAGCGAATGGCGGACTATCTCCGCGCCGATTGCCTGGCGGTTCACGTGGGCCCACCCCAGGTCGTTGACGAAACCGTCGAGCGCCACATGAGCTTCGCACGTAACCTGCGTATCCAAACGCACGTAGTAGAAGGTGAGGACGTGCCGCGCACCATTGCTGAGTTCGCGCGCGCCCATCTCGTCACCCAGATCTTTATGGGGCGAAGCAGCACACGCCCCTGGTGGAAAAGGTTCGGGGAAACCATTGTGCAGCAGGTCGTGCGCCAGGCGCGCGATATCCAGATCACAATTGTGGCGCAACGCCGCCGTTAACAAGGTAAAATAGGGTAAGGCATTTATTTTGCGAATCTTGGCTCTATCGGCTCTTCTGTGCGTCTCGGCTCTCCGCGCCGCTGAACCTAACGGCATCGATGCCGCGTTGCTCCTCATGTACAACCAGAACTATCTGGGTGCCCACGAGGTCCTCGACCGCTACAGCGCCACCCGTCCGCAAGACCCCCTGCCCTACGCGTTTCAGGCTTCGGCATATTTGTTCTACGAGCTCGACCGGCTCGGCATCCTGGAGAGCGAATTCCTCACCGACGATAACCAGATCGCCGAGAAAAAGAAAAAGCTCGACCCCGATCCGCTCAACCGCGAAAAGTTCGTGCGGGCCGTCCATGATGTCGAAACCCGCGCCGATGCGATCCTCAAATCCGACCCGAACGACCCGCAGGCCTTGTTCGCCATGTGCATCGCCCAGGGCGTAGCCACCGATTACATGGCGTTTGTCGAGAAGAAGCAGTTCTCCAGCCTCTCCGTGGCCAAGCGCTCCAACGGCTACGCCCAACGCCTCCTCAAGGTGGATCCGACATTCTACGATGCCTACCTGACCGCGGGAATCTCCGAGTACATGATCGGCAGCCTCCCCTTCTTCATTAAGTGGTTCGTCCACTTCGACAACGTCTCTGGCAGCAAGGAGCGCGGTGTGGACCGCCTCAGGCTGGTAGCCCGCGACGGGCATTACTTCAGGCCCTTCTCCAAGATCATGTTGAGCATCATCGCGCTGCGCGAAAAGCGCCCCCAGGAAGCCCAGCAGTGGTTGGCGGAGCTAGCGCGCGACTACCCCGAAAACCGCCTCTTCCGTAAAGAACTGGCCAAGGTCAGCACCAAAATCGCCCTCAACGCCAACTGACCCCGGCCGCCGCGGCACGCGTGAGGTGAGCCTGGAAAGATGTACCTTACTACCGGATGGCTTGTGCTCATCAAACGACCTATGCGTCCCGCGCTTCCTTCACCATGCGCAGGAACCTGCGCGCCAGCTCGCGGATCTGCTTTTGGTTTCGCACCCGAATTGCCTCGCGAGGAAGCAGTTCTCCTCCTACTCCCAGCGCGGCAGCGCCGGCCAGGATGAAATCGCCGGCCGTGAGTTGGTTCACGCCACCCGTGGCAATCATCGGAATTTGAGGAAACGGTATCTTCAATGCCCGAATGTAACTGTGCCCGCCATTGGCGGAGCACGGGAAGACCTTCGGCGTTATTGCCAGCGCGGCAGAGACTCCAGCCGAGATAGACAAGGGCGTGGAACGGGAAGCATTCACCATCGAGACCGTCCCGGGGCGTGGTCC
>JADGNS010000558.1 GCA_017883355.1 Candidatus Solibacter sp. | reverse complement strand
GCGCAGTCCTCGAAACTTTGGCTTAACTTCCGGTTAGCCGGCCACTCGGAAACAAACGAAGACAACGTCCCTGGGCCTGGACGCTCTCCCGTAGGATGAGGGTTTGCGGAAAACCAGTGGGCGCTGTGGTATGTTTGCGGGATGCTGACAGCGCTAGTTACAGGAACGAGCACCGGGATCGGGCTGGAAACCGCCCTTTACTTCGCCGATAGAGGATACCGGGTTTTCGCGGGAGCGCGGAAGCCCGAAGTGATAGAGCACCGGCCGAATATCGTGCCAGTGAAACTGGACGTCGATCAGGACGAGAGCGTGCACGCATGCGTCGCGGAGGTTCTGAAGGAGGCGGGCGCAATCGATGTTCTGGTAAACAACGCCGGAGTGGGTCTCGCGGGCGCGGTGGAGATGGTTCCACTCGAGAGGGTCCGCCAGATGTTCGAAACGAATTTCTTCGGGGCGGTGCGGATGATGCAGGCGGTGCTGCCTTCGATGAGGGATCGGCGGAGCGGCACCGTCGTAAACGTCACGTCGATGATGGGGCACGTGACATTGGGGTGTCACGGCTTTTATTCCGCGACGAAGTTCGCGCTGGCGGCAGTGAGCGAGTCGCTGGCCATCGAGATGAAGCCGCTGGGCGTAAAAGTGGCAATTATCGAGCCAGGCGTAATCCTTACTCCGATCTGGAACAAGGCTGAGGCTTTTATGCCGGATGGGCATCCGTACCAGCAGGCGATGGGGAGACTGGCTCGGCTGTTCGGGGCACAGATGGACGGGGGGATGAAGCCGGATGCCGTGGCGTGCGCGATCTATGAGGCCGTGTGCGAGGGCGCGACAAAGTTGCGGTACGCAGTGGGGTTGGATGCGGAGGTGGTCGCGGCGGCGAGGGACCGGATGACGGCGGGGGAGTGGGCAGCACTGCTCACGGAAGAGGATGAGGAGAGGTTTGTGTCAAGGGCGGAAGAGTCATTCGGGGTTGATCTTTATAATCCGCCATCGTTGAACGCGAGGAAGCGCGCGGGATAACCAAAAGGAGATGGAGCCTGAGTGACGGCGTACTCCAGACGAGGACCAAGGGCACCCATTGGCTCCTGTCGGAATTGGACGCCACTCATTTTTTATGGGTATTATCGAGATTTCCTGCGATGCTGTAACCTGATATGAAGCCGGGAAGCTAAGATGGAAATCCCGGATTGCGCGAAGGAAGCATGTCGACACCCTATGATGTGGCCATCGCCGGCGGCGGTCTGGGCGGCGCGGCTCTCGCCAAGAACATGGCGGAGCGTGGCGCCAACGTGCTGGTGATCGAGCACGAGCGGCAATTCAAGGACCGCGTTCGCGGCGAAATGATGTTTCCGTGGGGCAACGCCGAAGCACACGCTTTGGGAGTCGCCGGATGTCTCGCCGATGCCGGCGGGCACGAGATCGGCTGGGTAGACTCTTATGTCGTGAATGACCGGGTGGCCCACCGCGAAGTCGTCCCCACCACACCGGCGCAACTCCCTTGCCTGGCCTGCTATCACCCGGCCATGCAGGAGTCGCTGCTGAGAGGGGCGGCGGCTGCAGGAGCCACGGTGCGCCGCGGCGCTGCAGTTCGCGAGGTGCGGCCGGGCGCGCCGCCGGCGATGGTCATCGAAGAAGATGGCCGCGCTGAAACCGTCTCCGCGCGGCTGGTGGTGGGGGCGGAGGGACGATCTTCCGTGGTGCGATCTTCGGCTCGCTTCCCGGTCCTGCGCGATCCTGAAGACATGATGATCGCCGGGGTTCTGCTCGAAAACGTGCCGGCGGCGGAAGACACCTGCCAGGCCATTTATCACTTCGGGCTGGGACAGCTCGTTGTCGTCGCTCCCCAGAGTGGCGGACGCGTGCGTATGTATCTTTGCTACCACGACGGGACGCAAGCGCGCCTTCAGGGGCCCGGCGATCTCGCGAGATTCGTTGAAGGCTGTAAGAAGACGGGCGCGAGCGCTGCGCTTTTCGGGGATGCCAGGCAGATCGGCCCATTAGCGACTTTCAGCTGCGCGCATAGCTGGGTCGATCACCCGTACCGCGACGGCGTGGCGCTGCTGGGCGACGCGGCGACATCGAGCGATCCCACCCACGGCCAGGGCCTTTCCCTGACCCTGCGGGACGCCCGAGTGCTGCGCGATCACTTACTGCGTTCCAATGATTGGGACGCTGCCGGTCACGCCTACGCAGCTGAGCATGATGCTTACGCCGGACGGCTGCACACCTTCAACCAGTGGTTCAGTGAGCTGTATCTCGCCACAGGACCGGATGCCGATGCCCGCCGCGCCCGGGCCATGCCGCTGATCGCGGAAGACCCCAGCCGCCAGCCAGACTCGGTGTTCAGCGGGCCCGATCTCGCTGCGGATGAAGCAACCAGGAAACGATTCTTCGCCGAAGTCTGACAGCGTACCCGTCCCCTAGAAGTGACCCGTGCCATCTGCCGGCGGTTAGTTGTATTACCGGCCACTCGTCCCTTGCACCCGGGCTATCATCGGTCTGCGGTCAAGGAGGGCCGCGGCAGATGGCAAAGAAGCAGTCGGGAAAGAAGAAATGGCGCGGGCTCGGTGGCGTAGTGGCTCACATGCTCCAGCGCCTGATCAGTGACGCCGCGCACCAGATCGGCGAGACGTTCCATTTCCTTGGCCTCCACGAACAGATCCATCGCCGAGTGCAATTCGGCGCCCCTGGCTGCGTCCATGGCCTTCTCATGCCAAACCCTGCGTTCCCCTTTGGGCACAAACTGCATGACGTCCGCATAGCAGGACTTGGAAGGGTGCTTTTCATACTCGGCCCAGGCGGCATCGAGCGCCTCATTTCCTCTGCCGAGTCTGGCGAGCAGCTCGCGCTGGAGTCGGGCGAGATCGTAGCCGGCGGCGGACCCGTGCGGAGTGTTCCGGTCAAGATCGATTCCGCGCGCCACCCACTCCAGCGCCTGACTCGGTTTGACAGCGACGAGGATGGTGGCCAGGGCAAGGCAGTCCTGCGCCGTCAGACCGGTCTCTTGGGCCAGCGCCTCGTAGGCAGCGACTTTTCTTTGTGCAAGGTAGACCGCGCGCAGCACCGTGCCCAAGAGCCGACGGTTGTACTCGGGCTGGATGGGTGCGGCCTGAAAGCGCGATCTGGCCAACTTCTCGAAGACAATGCGTCCAGCCTTGTCGAACGCCTTTGTCACGTCCTTCTCGATTTGGTAACAGAAGGCGTAAGGGTCATCGTCCATCCACGCCAGAAACGTGGCGGCCGTCTCGTTTGGATCGGCGCCCGCTGTCTGACGGGCCTTAATCCACGGGCAGATGAGGTCCTGCGCGAACTGTCCGAAACTGCCGCTCGAATCATGGAGTTCTTCCGCCTTCGCATGGCATCCTGCGAAGAAGGTCTCGTATAATCCGGCGGCACGCGCCGCGTCGGTTCTGGTAAGAGCTTTGATCTTGGCCGCGACCTCTTCAAGACCGCTCACGAACGAGAAGCACGCGTGGTCGCCGATGAATTCTCCTGGGCTGAGGGCCAGTTCCATTTCGTTCTCTATCGGGTCTCCACGCTTTGTCCGTTTGGCCATCCGAGCCTTTCAAACCAGAATATACTGACGCTTCGGGTCGTGCGGACCCGTGCCGATTTCAACAAGAAGTCCGCGCGAGGCAAGCGACTTCAATCGTGTCAGCGTGGCGCGCTGGGAAAGTCCAACATGCTTCGCTACGGCCGCGGTCGAACGCGCAGCTCCATCGCCGAACAAAGCGAGCATGCGCCGGTCCGTCTCGTTTGTGCGGGGCGGGCTGACCCGCGCGCTTGAAATGGTCACGCGAAAATGGATCCCGATTTCTTCCAGTCTGGGGGCCTCCAGGCCCGCCTCCTGGCAGGCAGCGGTCATGCGCTGAATCCCGCTGCCCCATTGCTCAATCAGATGCAGTTCGTGGAAGACGCGCCCAATCACTCGATTTCGCAACTTGGAGACACCCTGCATAATGTCTTCGATCGTCAGGCCGAACGGAAGTAGACCGGGATTCTCGATCTCGATCCGGTCATCAAACAAAGCCATACGGATGGGCGCTCCTTGCTGGGCATAGTCCGCATGGACGATGGCATTCATGAGCGCCTCCCGGATCGCAACGAGAGGAACCGACCAACGGTCCTCCCTGCGGACACCCTCGATAATCGACTCTCGCGTCAGGTGCTTGTGCGCGAATGCAATTGCCTCTTCCGCGGCGCGAGGTAAGAGCGAGCGGATTTCCACTGAATCGAGGAGGCGCACCCGGTTCGTTCCGGCAAAGCGGCCTGCCTGGACCCAGGCATCGGGGAATCGGGCGAACCTATCCTTGCCGAAAAGAAGCAGCCCTCCGACAGTTGGCACCTGACGGCCTTGATGTTCGGTGGTGATGCGCAGGGTGCTCCAGGCCGGGGCAGTCAGTTGTCTGTAAGGCGCGAATAACTCGGAAGCAGCTCGGAAGTCGATGGCTTCCGACTTCAGGTCCGGGATGGCCTGCTCGTCGTACGAGTCCATCCGGTTCATACGCTTTAGCTCTTCG
>JADGNS010000557.1 GCA_017883355.1 Candidatus Solibacter sp. | reverse complement strand
CGAGTGGCATTGGGTTGTCTACCGGCGCCACTGGCGCACATACCTACCCGCGTCCAGCGTCCCGTCGCCCGATAAGTGCCCGTCTAGTTCGTCACCGCGATGGTGACGCCGGGCTGGGAGTTCGAGGTGCCGGCCTGCACCACCACCGGCACGGCGCTACTCGCCGCGGTCCCCGTTGGAATCCGCGCGTTCACCTGAATGACTCCCGCCACCGCTCCGGGCGCCCCGCCGACGTAGTTCACGATCGCGGTCTGCCCGCCAATCGTCACTTGCACCGCGCCACCCAGAAGCGGCGTGGCCGCCGAGGTGATTGCTCCATCGATATCCGAAGCGCCGGTCTGGCCCACGCCCGTGATATACAGTTGCACGTAGTCGCCCACCTTGGCCGGCTGGGCCGCGCCGTTGATCGAGCCGTCCTTATTGTTGATCGCAGCGGCCTGTCCGGTGCCCGAACCATTCAGCGTGAAAATTCCCGGAATCTGGCTGGCCACCGAGAGGTTGAACGGCGCCGACGTCGCGTTCTGATACTGCACGAACATCTGGGCGAGCGATCCGCTGATGCCGAAGGGCACCACCGCCGCCACCTGATTCGCCGAAGCGTATAACACCGGCGCCGGAACGCCATTGAAGTACACGCTGGTGTCGCCCACCGTGGTGGGCACACGGCCATTGGAACCGGCCTGGTACTGGGTGAGCTGCGCCGGACCAAGCCCGCTCCCGTAGATCACCACTACTTCACCCGGTGCCACCGGACCACTCAGGTTGCTCGCGCCATTGGTTACCGCGCTCACCGTAGTGCCGCCGCCGGCGAACTGCAACAGGCGCACGGCGTTGTTGAGCGTATCGGCCACCCAGACATTGCCGGCGGCGTTGACCGCCAGCGCCGAAGGACCGTTCAGCCTGGCATTGGGGGCGCTTCCGCCATCCCCCGAATATCCGCGGACGCCGGTGCCGGCGATGGTGGTGATGAGGCCCGAGAGGAACAGCTTGCGCACGCGCGCGCTGCCATCGGCAATGTACACGTTCCCCACGCTATCCACCGCCACGGCCACCGGGTTCCCCACCTGCGCGTTGACCGCGAGGCCGCCATCGCCATTGAATCCGGCGGCGCCGTTGCCGGCCACCGTCGTGATCACGCCGTTGACCGCCACTTTGCGCACCCGATTGTTGGCCGTATCGGCAATGTAGACGTTGCCCGAGCTATCCACCGCCACACCCTGCGGGCCGTTGATCATGGCGCTGGTAGCCTGGAGGCCATCGCCGCCATAGCCCGAAACGCCGTTGCCGGCGAGCGTGCTGATAGTGCCGTTGGTCGAGACCTTGCGCACGCGGTTATTGCTGAACTCGGCAATATACAGATTGCCGGACGCGTCCACCGCCACCCCGAAAGGCGCGTTGAGCTGCGCGCTGCCCGCGGCGCCCCCGTCCCCGCCGAAACCGGCGGTGCCGCTGCCGGCCACCGTGGTGATCACGCCGAACTGGACCTTGCGCACCTTATGGTTCTGCGTATCGGCAATATAGACGCTTCCCGCGCTATCCACCGCCAGCCCTTGCGGACCGTTGAGTTGCGCGCCGGTTGCCCCGTTGCCATCGCCCGACGAGCCGGCGGTGCCCGTGCCTGCGACGTTGGAGATGGTCCCGTTGGTCACGCTCCGGACCGTGTGGTTCGCGGTATCGGCGACGTACATGCTGACGTTATTCGCGGCCAGGCCCAGCGGCGTGTTGAGTTGCGCGGCGGTCCCCGCGTTGCCATCTCCGGAGCGGCTGAATACGCCGTTGCCGGCGAAGGTGCTCACCGTGCCGCCCACCAGCTTGCGGATGCGATTGTTGAGCGAATCGGCAAAATACAGGTTGCCCGAGGAATCCACCACCACGGAGGTGGGCAGACTCATCTCCACTTTGTTCGGCGCGCCGCCATCGCCGGCGTAACCTTGTATGCCATCGCCGATGGCCGTAGTGATTTTCCCCGAAGTATCGATCTTCCGGATGCGATTGCTGCCATACTCGGCGACATACACGTTGCCGGTGGAATCCGCCATCACACCGAAGGGGGCGATCATGGCCAGCGTAGTGGCCACATCGTCGCCAGAGATGCCGAGATTGCCGTTGCCCGAGATCGTCGTGATCACGCCCGCGGAATCGACCTTGCGAATCACGTTGTTCCCGGTATCGGCGATCAGGATGCTGTTGCTCGGGCCGATGGCCACGTCCTGCGGGTTGGTGAGGCCCGCGACAATGGCCACCCCGGTGTTGGTGACCTTGCCCGTGACGCTGTCCGCGGCATAATCGCCGTAGTAGCCCTTGTATCCGGCCCCGGCGAAGATGGTGATGGTGCCGTCGGGGGCCACTTTGCGAACCGTGTTGTCCGCCGAGGCGGCAATATAGACGGCTCCGGCGGCATCCACCGCCAGAGCGACCGGCAGCTTAATGCTGGCATCGGTGGCCGGTCCGGTATCGCCCCAGAAACCGGGATCTGAGGTAGCGCCATTGCCGGCGAACGTAGTGATGATGCCCTGGGGATCCACCTTGCGGACGCGGTTGTTCAGCGAGTCGGCAATGTAGATATTGCCCGCGGCATCGAGCGCCAGACCCTGCGGAGCGTTCAACTGCGCGCTCACTCCGGGGCCGCCATCGCCGGAGAAACCGGGGCGCGAATTGCCCGCGATCAGCGTCAGCGTGCCGGAAGAATCGACCTTGAAGACCGAGTTGCCGCTACTGAAATAAATATTGGAGCCCGAGATGGCGAGCTTCCGCGGCTGGCCGATCGACGTGTTCAGGGCCGGCGCCGGAGTGGCGGGAGGAGCCCCGCCGGCGACGGTGGAAATCGTGTATTGTTGCGCGAACGCAGTGCCTGCCAACAGCAGGATGGAGAATCTGAGCATGCGATTGATAAGTCCAGGTGGTATTTCCATTATGAAGGTTTTGCGCCGGCCATGGTGGCGGCCATACTTTCAGCCACCGCTGCCACCGCCTGGGCGCACTGCGCCCGGTCCACATCGTAGTGCGTTACGGCGCGCAGACAACGCTGGTTGATGGCGTTCATCAGCACGCCGCGCCCGCGCAGGTGCGCGCTGACATCGGCGGGCACTAGCGCGGTGGCCGAAATATCGAAGACGACAATGTTGCTGTCCACCAGGGCCGGGTCCACCTGAATTCCGGAGATGCGCGCCAGTCCCTCCGCCAGGAATCGCGCGTTGGCATGATCCACGGAAAGCTTGGGCGGCGATTCCTCCAGCGCCACCAGGCCCGCCGCGGCGAGGATGCCGGCCTGCCGCATGCCGCCGCCCAGGCGCTTGCGGTAGAGGCGCCCTTTGGCGATCAGATCGGCCGGCCCGGCCAGCATGGAACCGGCGGGCGCACCCAACGCTTTGGACAAACAGAACATGACGGTATCGGCGTGAGAGGCAATTTCATGCACGGCAATGCCCAGAGCGGCCGAGGCGTTGAAGATACGGGCTCCATCCATGTGGACGCGCACTCCACGCTCGTGCGCGGCGTCGCAAATCTCGCACACTGTGCGCAGAGGGTACACCGTTCCCCCCGCCATATTGTGAGTCTGCTCGATCGCCACCGCCCCGGTGGGCGCGCTGTAGGGGCTCACCGGGCGCAGGCAGCGGCGCACCTCTTCGGCGGAGAGCAGTCCGCGTTCGGTAGGGATGGCGCGGATCACGCAGCCGCTGAACCAGGCCACCATGGAGAGCTCGTAATCGAGCAGGTGGGCGCGCGAATCGCAGATCACTTCCTGCCCGTGCTCGGTCAGCAACTTGATGGCGATGGTATTCCCCATCGTGCCGGTGGGCACGAACAGCGCCGCTGGTTTGCCGGCGATCTCGGCGGCCCGCTCTTCCAGACGGTTGACGGTGGGATCTTCGCGATACACATCGTCGCCGACTTCGGCTTCGAACATGGCGCGCCGCATGGCGGGCGTGGGCTTGGTGACGGTGTCGCTGCGCAGGTCGATCATAGGTTGAGGAACTCCTGGAAGACTTCGTTGGAGAGCAGCACGCCGCGATTGGTGAGGCGGAGCGTGCCGCCATCGCTAGCCAGCAGGCCGGCATCCAGAAAACGGCGGATGGGCGCGTCGAAGCGGCGCCATTCTTCGGCGTCGGGGCGTATGCCGGCGGAGAGGCGTAGGCCAATGAAGAAACGCTCGTCGGACTGGTGCGGCACGTCATCCACCTGTCCGGCGCCCGACAAATAGTCCTCGATCGATTCGGGGTTCTGATGGCGCGTCCGGCCGTCGAAGGAGTGCGCGTCGCTCCCGAAGCCGATGTACGGCTCCAGCTTCCAATACTTCAGATTGTGCCGCGATTCGAAGCCCGGCCGGGCGAAATTGGAGATCTCGTAGCGCGCCATCCCGAGCGTCGCCAGCCGCTCCACGGCCACCTCGTAGAAATCGGCCGTGGCGTCGCCCGAGGGCGTGTCTCTGGCGCCGTAGCGCACCCCGCCGAGCAGCATTTCCTTGCCCAGTCGGCTGTCTTCATCCACTTCGAGCATGTAGACGGAGACGTGCTCCGGCTCCAG
>JADGNS010000556.1 GCA_017883355.1 Candidatus Solibacter sp. | reverse complement strand
GCGCGCCCCCGCTCGCCGCCGCCGGGCTGTGAGTTAAACTCAAATCAACCACATGACCCCAGAAGAACGCCTGGATCGTATCGAAAACGGTTGGCTCGAAATCCAGCAGGCCCTTAAAGCCGTCACGCAGAGCCAAATCAACACCAATGAGAAAATCGGTAGCCTCATCGAATCCATCGGCAAGTACGTAGACTCCGCCAGTGCACGCACTAGCCGCCTCGAAGAGAATCTCGACGCCCTGATCCGCGCCATCACCGCCGAGCACTCTAACGGCAAGAGCCAGCACTAAGACACTCGCTGTCTTCCGCCGCCGGTAATCTCGTCTCCAAAGTCTGCGCCATGAACCTGCTTCTCCACGGCCTCGGCAACGAAAAGAACATCGCCGCCGGTTCGGACTCTCTCGCCGCCAAGCCCTCCGTCAACTACGACATGGTGTTGACCAATCCGCCCTTCGGCAAGAAGTCCAGCGTCACTATCATCAACCAGGGCCATCGCGGCCATCCTCCCCATGGATCTCCCCCTCTGCGTAAAGATATCAAAGAATCCTGAGAGCATCCCCCGCCGTCCCACACTATCCCTGTAGGGCGGAGCTTTGCGCCGTGGCATAAGGCTCCGCCTTGTGCATCCGAGCGGAGCTCGGATGCCGCTCACCAAGCCCCAAGTTGAGACAAATTTGTCTCACTTATTTTTATTAACTCATTGATTCTATTACATCTAGCTTCAAAATAGTGAGACTCGCATGTCTCGCCTTGTCGTTTTTCTCCACAGCATCTTGTGGCCATCCGCCCCCCAATGCGGTAACATTTCCTCAGGGAATAGCGTTATCTAACAAGAGGGTTTTCCACAAATGGGTTGGGGATCTTGCCGTGTCGCTCTATTTTTGTCCGTCTGCGCTGCCTTGTCTGCCGCCGGCACGCCCACCTTCGAAACCACCGTCGCCCCCGTCCTCACCAAAACCTGCGCCCCCTGTCACAACGAAGCCCTCGCATCCGGCGGCATGAATATCGCGCAATTCACCCAGCCCGAGTCCCTGGCGAAAAGCCGCGATGGCTGGGACATCATCCTGCGCAAGATCCGAGCCGGCGAGATGCCCCCCAAAGGCATGCCGCGCCCCGCCCAGATGGACGCCGTCATCCAATACCTGCTGGACGAGTTCGCCAGGGCCGACCGCAACCTCAAACCCGATCCCGGCCGCGTCACCGCCCGCCGCCTCAACCGCTCCGAGTATTCCAACACCATCCGCGATCTGCTCGCCATCGAGTTCCGCGCCGAGCAGAGCTTCCCCACCGACGACCTTGGCAACGGCTTCGATAACAGCGGCGACGTCCTCACCATCTCGCCCGTCCTCATGGATCGCTACCTCGCCGCCGCCGCCCGGATCGCTTCGCGCGCCGTCGCCGCCGACCCCCTTCCCAAGCCGCTCGAAGCCCAGTACGCCAACAAGGACAAGAAAATCCGCCGCGTCGATTTCAGCACCATCGAGGCCCGCGGCCGCATCGAATTCGACGGCGAGTACACCGTCCGCTTCGGTCTCCCCGGCGAGCGTGCCGCCGACGCCAAGCCGGTGACGCTGGCTTTCTGGATGGATGGCAAGTTGCTCCACTCCATGCCCGTCGAGACCAAGCCCTCTAAGCTGGTCTACTTCGACCCCTATTCCGAAGAGCAGATGCGCCTCGTCCTCCCCGAAGGCGATCACGTCTTCCGCGCCGCCTTCCTCGACGACGAGTTCGTCAAAAGCCTCACCCCCAAGGACGCCTACGACCGCAAGAAAAACAAGTTCCTGGATTCCATCACCTTCATCGGCCCATACGCCCCCAAGACTACTCCGCCCAGCCGCGCGAAAATCCTCATCTGCGAGCCGAATTCCGGAGCTGCCTGCGTCGAAAAAATCGTCTCCAACCTGGCGCATCATGCCTGGCGCCGTCCGGTCACTCCGGCCGAAACCGCCTCGCTCCTCAAGTTCGTCGCCATGGCGAAAGCCAACGGGCAATCCACCGAACAGGGCATTCAACTGGCCCTTCAGGCCATGCTGGTCTCCCCCCACTTCCTCTTCCGCATCGAGCACGATCCGAAACCGCTCGACCCCTCCCAGGTGCACGCCATCACCGATCTCGAGCTGGCCTCGCGCCTCAGCTACTTCCTGTGGAGCGGGATGCCGGACGATGAGCTGCTCGCTCTCGCCGAGAGCGGCAAACTCCATGCCCCCGCCACGCTCGATGCCCAGGTGAAGCGCATGCTCGCCGACCCGCGCTCCGGGGCGCTGGCCGACAACTTCGCCGGACAGTGGCTGGAGCTGCGCAACCTCGACGTGGTTAAACCCGATCCCCAGAAGTTTCCCGACTGGAGTCCCGAACTGCGCGACGCCATGAAGCAGGAGACCCGCCTCTTCTTCGATTCCATCCTGCGCGAGAACCGCCCTCTCAGCGAATTCCTCGACGCCCCGTTCACGTTCCTCAATGAACGCCTCGCCCGGCACTACGGCATCGAGGGCGTGAAGGGGCCGGAATTTCGCCGCGTCGAGCTCGCCACCCCCGAACGCGGCGGCATCCTCAGCCACGCCAGCGTGCTCACCGTCTCCAGCTACCCCACCCGCACCTCTGTGGTGATCCGCGGACAGTACATCCTGAACAATATCCTGGCCAGCCCGGCGCCGCCGCCGCCGCCCGACGTTCCGCTGCTCGACGAAGCCGCCGTCGGCGCCACCTCCTCCCTGCGCCAGCAGATGGAGAAACACCGCGCCGATGCCATGTGCGCCTCCTGCCATAACAAGATGGACCCGCTCGGCTTCGGCCTGGAGAACTACGACGGCATCGGCAAGTGGCGCACCATGGACGGCAAATTCCCCGTCGATTCCTCGGGCGTCCTGCCCAATGGAACCAGCTTCTCCACCCCTGCCGAAATGCGCGCCGTTCTCAAGACCCAGTTGCCCCAGTTCTCCCGTTGCATGGTGGAGAAGATGTTGACATACTCGCTAGGCAGAGGACTGGGCGCGAGCGACCGGCGTACGGTGGATGAAATCGATCGCAAACTGGCCGCCGGCGGGTACGGGTTCCAGTCGTTGATCTACGAGATTGTGCGCAGTCTGCCGTTTCAATCGCGAAGAGGGGAAAAACAGCCATGATGACTCGCAAATCGATTCCTCGGCGCGCTTTTCTGCGCGGCGTTGGTGCCGGCATCGGCACCGCCGTCGCCCTGCCGTTTCTCGATGCCATGGTGCCCGCCTTCGCCGCGGGGGCCGCCGGCAAGCCGCCCGTCCGCATGGCGTTCGTCTACGTGCCCAATGGCATCATGATGGGCAACTGGAATCCGGAATACGAAGGCAAGCTCGGCGAACTGCCGCGCATCCTCAAGCCGCTGGAGCCGTTCAAGGACGACATCCTCCTGCTCGGCAACCTGACCCACAACACCGGGCGCGCGCTGCTCGATGGCGCCGGCGATCATGGGCGCTGCTGCGGCAGCTACCTCACCGGCATACAGGTCCGCAAGAGCACCACGAATATCAAGGCCGGCGTTTCCATGGATCAGCTCGTCGCCAACCAGGTGGGCGGGCAGACGCGCTTCCCATCGCTTGAAATCGGACTGGAAGACGCGCGCCAGTCGGGCGACTGCGATTCCGGCTACTCCTGCGCCTATACCAACAACCTGGCCTGGCGCAGCGAGACCCAGCCGCTGCCTCCGGTCCTCGATCCGCGGGCGCTCTTCGAACGCCTCTTCGGCAACGGCGTCGTCCTCAGCCCCGAAGCGCGCGTGCGTGAGGCGAAGTACCGGCGCAGCATCCTGGATTTCGTCACCGAAGATACCAGGAAGCTCGAAAGCGGCCTCGGCCCTACCGATCGCCGCAAGCTCGACGAATACCTTTCCTCCATTCGCGAAGTGGAACTGCAGCTCGAAAAGGCGGAAAAGGACAACGCCCACATCGATCCGCACATGGAAAAGCCCTACGGCGTGCCGGCCGATTTCGCCGAGCATTTCAAGCTCATGACCGACATGATGACCATCGCCTTCCAGGCCGACCTGACGCGCGTCATGACGTTCCTGGTCACCCACGAAGGCACCTCGCGCGCCTACCGCGAGATCGGCATTCCCGACGGCCACCATCCGCTCACCCACCATCGCAATCAGGCCGATTTGATGGAGAAGGTGGCGCAGATCAACTGCTACCACATGCTGCAATTCGCCGGATGGGTGGAGAAGCTGAAGGCGACGAAGGAAGGCGACGGCACGCTGCTCGACAACTGCATGATCGTCTATGGCGCCGGCCTCTCCGACGGCAACCGCCACGCGCACGAAGATCTGCCCACGCTGATCGCCGGCAGCGCCGGCAAGACCATCAAGACCGGCCGCCGCGTGGTTTATCGCAAGGAAACTCCCATGTGCAATCTCTTCCTCGGTATGATGGATCGCATGGGCCTGCGGATGGATCACTTCGGCGATTCCACCGGCAAAATCGACGGCCTCGATTTGACATAAGGAGGAGCGCGCCGCATGCGTCCCGGCGTGATTCCGGCAGCCATCGTGCTCGCTGCCGT
>JADGNS010000555.1 GCA_017883355.1 Candidatus Solibacter sp. | reverse complement strand
CGGCGCTTCGGACGACACTGCGCGAAGTGTTCGAAACGGGATTGAGGCACGTGCTGCCTTCCGAACGCGCCGCATCCAAACCCTTTCGGCTGAGGCGGTGCGCCTTCAAGGGAAGAGGGTTGGCGCGGGAGCAGAGTTGGGCTCTCCTCCGCGCCCGGATTTATGAAGGCCGCGGCGCATGATTGCGTACCGTTCCCGCAAGACGCGTAAACCCGCTCTTACCCACCGGCCGATAGAATAGGAGCGTGCCCCGCTACGCCGCCATCGATATCGGCAGCAACTCGATCCGCATGGAAGCTGCCGAAGTGGTTCCGGGACTGCCGGCCCGCGTGCTGGCGAGCGACCGCGAAGTCACGCGCCTGGGCGAGAGCGTGTTTTCTAGCGGCGCGGTCAGCGAAGACGCCCTGAAGGCCACCTGCGGGGTGTTGGCCCGCATGGCCGGAATCTACCGCAAGTTGGACGTAGTGGGCGTGCGCGTGGTGGCCACCAGCGCGATTCGCGACACGCGCAATCAGCGCGAGTTTCTGGCGCGCGCGGCGGAAGCGGCGGGCGCGCCGGTGGAAATCATCTCGGGCAGGGAAGAGGCGCGGCTGATCCATCTGGGCGTGGAGAGCCTCTGGCCGCAGCGCGACAAGCGCGTCCTGATCATCGATATCGGCGGCGGCAGCGCGGAGATCATCGCGGTCGACCGCGGTCACCTGGTGGAAGCGTACTCCAAACCGCTCGGCGCGGTCCGTTTGCGCGAGGCCTTTCTCAAGGACGATCCGCCGGGCGCGCGGCAGATCCACCAGATGCACGAGTACATCCAGGCCAAGCTGGACGCGCCGCTCCGGCGGTTGGGACACACCGGGTGGGATCGCGTGATCGCCACGTCGGCGACGGCCAGCGCCGTGGCGGCCGTGGTGGCGCGGACGCCGCGCTCCAAGCGCGAAGAGATCGACCGGCTGCGCGTCTCCACCGCGCAGGTGCGCAAGCTCTACCTCGCCATCTCCGGGCTGGGTCTCGCCGGGAGACGCAAGATTACCGGAATCGGTCCGCGGCGCGCCGAGATCATCGTGCCTGGCATGAGCGTGCTGCTCCAGTTCCTCCAGGAGTTTCACCTCCCCGCGTTTTTCTACTCGCGGGCCGGCGTGCGCGACGGCATCATCGCCGACCTGGCGGCGCGCAACGTCGGCGCCGAACTCTCGCGCCTCAGCCGCGATCAGCAGCGCGAAGTGGAAGGCATGGGACGGCGCTACGCCGTCTCGCTGGATCATGCCCGCAAAGTGGCGGATATCTCCAACCTGCTCTTCACCGCGCTCCAGCCGCTGCACGGTCTGCCTCCCGGTTGCGGAAAGCTGCTGGAAGCGGCGGCGTACCTGCACGACGTGGGGCACTTCGTGAGCGCGGTGAGCCATCACAAGCATTCCCAATACGTGGTTTCCAATTCCGACATGGCCGGCTTCACGGATCGCGAGCGCATCCTGATTGCCGCCTTGTGCCGCTATCACCGCAAGGCGCTGCCCAACCCGCTGCACAGCTCGTACCTGGCGCTGTCGCCGGAAGAGCGCAACGCGCTGCTGATGATGATTCCGATCCTGCGGCTGGCGGACAATCTGGATCGCAGCCGCGCACAGCGCATCCGCGGAGTGGACTGCCGCCTGCGCGACGGCGGGGCGGTGGTCCTGCAGGTGCGGGCCACCGGCGATATCGACCTCGAGCAGTGGGCCGCCGAACGGGCCGGCGACGTCTTCCAACAGATCTATAACCGCCCGATCTCGCTGGTAAAAGCGAGGGAATGAACATGCGCGATTACGTGCGCCTCCAGACCCGGATCCTGCTGCGGCATCTGGCATCCCAGGTAAATCGCGCCGCGCGCACCGGCGATGCCGAGGCCATTCACGACCTGCGGGTGGCCGTCCGGCGGCTCAGCCGCTGCCTGCGCGTGTTCGCCCAGTTCTACCCCGGGCACTCGTGGAAGCCGGTACGGCGCCGCCTGGCCGGCCTCATGAGTGCCTGCGGCAGCGTCCGCGATCGCGATATCGCCATCGCGTTGCTGGAGATGGCGGGAGTTCCTCCGGCCTCTCCGCTGGTGCGGCGACTGGACGCGGAGCGGCGCGCCGCCGGCCGGGATCTGCGGCGGGAGTTGCGGCGGTGGAAGAAGCGCGGCTTCTCGCGCCAATGGCGCGCGCGGTTGGAGCTTTGAAATGGCACGTGCGCAAAACTTGAAATGGGACGAGCGGGCCGGCGTGGCAGACAATGCCCGGCGTGAACTGCCGCGCCTCGTGCGCGTCTATTTCTCCCAGGTGCGCGCCTTTCTGGCTGCTGACGCCACACCCCGGAAACTTCACCGGCTGCGCCTGGCCTCCAAGCGCCTCCGCTATACGCTGGAGCTTTTTCGTCCGTGCTATCCGGCGGGGCTGGAAGACCGTCTCGACGCGCTGAAGGTATTGCAGGATTCGTTGGGTGAGGTCAACGATGCGGTGGCTTCGGCCGACCTGTTACGTGGGGCGCTGAAGCGCCAACCGAAAGTGCGGAAGTTTCTGGAAGGGCGGGCGGCAGAGCACGCCGCGGAGTTTGCCCGGCACTGGAGAGAAACGTTCGATGCCCCGGGTCAGGAGGCATGGTGGACGAGTTTCCTGGCGCGGCCGGCGAAATAGACCGCACCGCATGCGGGTCCGTAACATCGCGGCCACTACGCAACCGAGCTAGCTCAATAAGAGAGGCCCCCCGGCTCTGCCGGGGGAAGCAGTAGCAGTTTGACATTTCCGGCAGTACGCTCTCCCCGGAGTTCTGGCGTAGCGAGCAGGAGAATTCCCACAGCGTGGTGCACGGCGTTTGCTTTCGTTACCTGGCCCACGCCAACCCCGGAGTTGGCCGAATCGATGAATCCTCCAGTCATCAGTCACATAAACATTTTATTTTTTTAAGTCTCGCCGGTTCATAACGTTCCCTCTGGTTTCGCGATCCGCCGCGAACCTGTTTCCATACCCTCCTCTGACACAATGGCACCAGATGGCGAGCCTTTCCCGCCCCGAATATCACGGTAGCCTGGCGTCGGGACTGTGCGCCATCGGGCAATCGGAAACCAATATGACAATCGTTATTACATTTCTCTTCGCGTCCGGCTGTTTTTGGCAGGGTCAACAGAACGTCGCCAAGGCTGGCACTGACGGTAATTCGGCACTTCAGCGGAAAGCTACACCGCGCACTGTGAGCGCGCTCGCCCTCGGACGTCGGCGAGCGAAGGCCACCCATGATGCTGCAAACTTCGCCCTGGTGTTGGGAAACGCCAACGCAGCGACGCCTGGAACGATCGCGATTCCTTACACGGTGGCCTAACATGCGAGCACTTTTACTGACGTTTCTTCTTCTCGCACCACGGGCGTTCGGCGCTTACACGTTGGTCGCTCACGGGCAAGTCTTCTCTACAACGGACATCACGCTGAATACTACGGGCGCGAGCTTAATCGTCATTACGATATCCAATTGGAGCGGCTCTGGCGACTGGACTCTTGGAGACTACGTGGATGGCAATGGCGCTCACAACAACGCAGGCTGTTATACGCAGGCGGCCGTGAAGTTGAACCCCGGGCATACCGCCAGTCGCATATTCTATTGTTTGAATCCCACTTGGGTAGGCGCTGCACATGTGTTTTACAACGGATATGGGGTCCCGCTGTTCATCGCTGCTTACGCGGGTGCGCCATCCACATCGGTTCTGGACGTTGTTGGCACAGGGAACGCGAATGTAGGCCCCGACACGATTCAGCCCGGTCCCATTACTCCACAGTGTTCTAAGGAGCTAGTGGTCATGGGGTGGTCCACCGAGTCTGGCTCAAGCGGCGCTTTGAACGGAGCGACCATCGTAGAGAGTCACGGGATGGATGGCGGTAACGACATAAAAGGTGGAGGTCTAGGACACTTAATCCAGACTACCGCGACAATCGCCAACCCGACGCTTACCGTTTCTGCCGGTGCCGGTAATGCGACAACCATTGTTTCCTTTAAGGCGGCAGACAGTGTCTGTGCCGGCGGCGGTGGACGGGTCCAGCGCCGAATTATAGTGGGAGAGTAGAACTATGCGTGCGATCATTGCGTTGTCGATAGCTATAGCCTGCCTCGGGCAAGGCAAGCGGGATGTGATACCGTTGGGAACAGTGGAAGGCTGCGGAGCAAATTGCGCCGGGGCCATTCGGTACGAGTTGACGGGCGCGCAAATCCCGCCCATGTTGTCGGGCGGGCAGACGGGCCTCCAGACCGCCCCGCCAATTCCGCGACAACTCACGGGGGAGGTTTGCGACTATGCGGCTTGTTAAGCAACTTCTGTTCTGGGCCGGATGCGGCTCTCTCGGCATGGTGCTTGCAATGGCACAGACGCCGATCGCCATCGGGCCAAGCACCGCCGCAAATTCGGGAGCAGGGGTGGTCAAGTTCTTCGACTGGTATGATGCCATCCCAACAGGCGGATGCATAAACGGGGCGGCGGGGGCCTGCGTGGGCCATGCGCCGCAGGGCGATACGTACTACTGGACCGCATGGCTACCAAATGCGAGCGGGC
>JADGNS010000554.1 GCA_017883355.1 Candidatus Solibacter sp. | reverse complement strand
GGCTCCATGCTCACCCGCTGGGCGTCGCCCGAGTTCTCTACCGACTGGGGTACGCGCGACATCGGCAACCGCACTTCGTTTTACGACCCCATCAGCTATCACCAGGGCTCCGTGTGGCCGCTGTTCACCGGATGGGTGTCCCTCGCCGAGTACCGCACCGGACATTCGCTCTCCGGCTACGCGCACCTGATGCAGAATGCCGGACTCACCTGGACCCAGGACTTGGGTGCGGTGACCGAGTTGCTCTCCGGCGAGTTCTTCCAGCCCTTGGGCCGCAGCAGTTCGCACCAGACCTGGTCGTCCGCGATGGTATTGGCGCCTGCCTTGCGAGGCTTGTTCGGGCTCGATTGGGACGCCTTGCACCGAACCCTGCGCGTGGCCCCGAATCTCCCGGCCGGTTGGGATCGGGCCCGCCTGCGCAATGTGCCGCTCGGCGATTCGCGGCTCGACCTGGAGTTCACCAGAGAGTCGGGCCGGCTCACGGTACGCGCGCATTCGGCTTCCGCGGAGGTGCTGTGCCTGGTCGAGCGCAATGCCGAGCCCGGTCAACCGTGCCGCACGGCCCCAGCCACGACGCACGAACTCTCGCTGCCCCTCCCGGAGGTGGAACTTTCGCTCCCTGCGGAGTTGCCCTTGCCGGGTTCCCGCACCGAGCAGTTGAAAGTGCTGGATGAGCGCCGCACGGCCAATCGCCTCGAAGTGGATTTCGAAGCCCCGGGAGGCTCCCAGTACTTGCTCGCGGTCCGCTTGAACCACCCCGGAGTTCGTGCCGCCGGAGCGCAACTGGAAGGCGGCAAGCTGCGGCTCCGCATTCCCGCCGGAGAAGGTTACCAGCGCACGTCCGTGTCCTTCACCTGGTAGTAGACCATTCTGCACAAATTGTGGGGCAGCCAATCCTGGCTGCCGCCGGCTTTCAGCCGGCGCAACGCCCGCTTGCGGGCGCATTCTCTACTTCGAACTCGATTCCCGCAGCGTCACAATCTGGTCTCCGCGCACAGAGCCCACCGTCTGCACCGTCCCCGACGGCCAGCGAATCTCCACGCTGTCGGCCTGCTTCGCCTCACCCAGGCCGAAGTGCAGGCGAAGGTCGTTCTGTGAATAGAAGCTCGACTGGCTGACCACGTCCTGACGCTGCCGGCGCCCCGCGGCAGTCAGAGTCACGCTGGCGCCGATCGCGCTGCGATTGGATTTGGTCCCGATCAGCTTCAGCTTGAGCCAGTGATTGCCATTCCGCGTCTCGTTGCGGAGCAGCGAGGGCGGCTCGCTCATGTTCATGATCGCCACGTCCACGTTCCCGTCGTTGTCGAAATCGCCGAACGCGCAGCCGCGGCTGGAGTGGCGATCCGTGATTCCGGTCCCGCTCCCCTCGCTGGCGTTATAAAAGGTTCCGTTGCCCAGATTGCGCAGCACCATCCGCGGATTCTTGTATTTGTATTCGGCAAAGAGTTTTTCGACTTCGGGATACACGTTGCCGTTGACGAAAAGTAGATCGGGCAATCCGTCGTTATCGAAATCGGCGAACCCCGCGCCCCATCCCACGTACCGCGTGAAGCTGGCCAGGCCGGAGCGGCTGGTCATGTCCTCGAAGGTTCCTTTGCCCTTGTTGCGGTACAGAATCGGCGTATCGTCGGCGAAGTGGGTCTTGAAAATGTCCAGGCGCCCCTGCCCGAACATATCTCCCACCGCCACCCCCATGCCCGCCTGCTCGCGCCCGTCTTCGTTATACGCCACGCCGGCTTCCAGCGCGATATCCGTGAACGTGCCGTCCCGGTTGTTGCGGTACAGGATGCTTGGCGTGGAGTCGCAGGCGACGAAGATATCGGGCCAGCCATCGTCGTCGAAGTCCGCCGAAACCGCCGTCATGGCGTAGCGTTTGTCCACCTTGGCGATTCCCGCGGCCTCCGACACGTCGGTGAAGGTGCCGTTGCCGTTGTTGCGGTAAAGAAAATTGCGGCCCGTGGGCAAACCGCGCGGACCGCAATTGACCGCGATCCCCTTCCACGTGCAATTCTCCGTCGCACCGGGCTGCGGCACCGTCTTGAAATCGAAGTTCAAGTAAGTACTGACGAACAGATCCAGGTGGCCGTCCCGATTGTAGTCGGTGAACGTACACCCCGCGCCCCACTCGGGCTTCGGATGGAGCAGGCCGGCCTCTTTCGTCACGTCCGTGAAGGTGCCGTCCCCATTATTGCGGTACAGAATATTCTGCCCCCAACAACTCAGGAAAAGGTCGTCATTGCCATCGTTGTTGTAGTCCCCGATACAGACGCCGCTCGCCCAGACGGTGCGCTCGAGCCCCGCCTTTTTCGTGACGTCCGTAAAGGTGCCGTCGCGATTGTTCTTGTAGAGCCGGTTGGTGGCGCCCGGCGGCGCGCCGTCCACGCCGGAGCCGCCTGGAACGAAAAGATCGGGCCAGCCATCGTTGTCGTAATCGAAAAACGCGATGCCGCAGCCGTTGGTTTCCAGAATGTACTTCTTGGCATCCGCCGCGCCGTACACAATCGGATGAACCAGGCCGGCCGCGGCAGCCACGTCCACGAACTGAAACGGACTCTCCCGGGGCGCTCCCCTGCCCGCCGGCAATCGGCAGGCAGCTAGCGCGGCGGCGGTGAGAAACTGGCGGCGGTTCATCTGGGTTGGATTCCCCCGCCCTCGATGATGGTGTAGATCCGGTTCGCCGCCACCGCCGCGAACTTGTCCACCACGCCGCTGGGCCAATGGACCTCGATATCCGCGGCGGCTGCCTGCGCCAGCCCGAAATGTACCCGCAGATCGCTCTGCGACAGGTAGCTGCCGCCGCTCCGCACCTCGTCCATCTGCCGGTGCTTTTCGGTCGCGCAGTAGACCCGTCCGCCGATCGCGCTCCGGTTGGATTTCGTGCCGACGCACTTAAGTTTGATCCAGTTGTTCTTGAGCGAAGAATCGCAGCGCAGCAATTGCGGCACGTCATTGACGCAGTTCACTACGGCGTCCAGGTCGCCATCATTATCGAAATCGCCGACGGCGCACCCGCGGCCCGGAGCCATTTCGAGGATGCCCGGCCCGCCGTCCATGGAGACATCGGCGAAGCGCCCATTGCCCAGGTTGCGGTACAGCACCTTGCGCTGCCGGTAGCCGTACTCGATCGCGGTCTCCGCCACTTCGGGATATACGTGGCCGTTGCACAGCAGGATGTCGGCCCACCCGTCGTTATCGAAATCCAGAAACATGGCGCCCCAGCCGAGGAAGCGCGTGTTGCGCCCCAGGCCCGCCTGAAAGGTGATGTCTTCGAAGAACCCGTCGCCCGTATTGTGGTACAGGCTCGATGTGTCGCCCGCGAAATTGGTTTTGACAATGTCGAACCGGCCGTCGCAGTCGAAATCGGCGGCGGATACGCCCATGCCGGCCTGCGGCTTGCCATCGGCGCTGTAAGCCACCCCGGCGTTGATTCCCACCTCCGTGAAAGTGCCGTCGCGATTGTTCTTGTAGAGCGCCGAAGAGGTGGAGTCGTTGGCCACGTAGATATCCGGCCAGCCGTCATTGTCGAAGTCGGAGACCAGCACTCCCAATCCGTAAGTCCCCGCCGTATTCCAGATGCCGGCCTTCTCGGAAACATCGCTGAAGGTGCCGTCGCCGTTGTTGTGCAGCAGGATGTTCCTGCCGCCATCCAGTCCCGGTGGACCGCAGGCCACGCGCATGCCCTTGTACAGACAGTTGCCCGATTCCGGCATCGCCACGGTCTTGGGGTCGAAATCGATATAGTTCGCCACGAACAGGTCCAGGCGGCCGTCCCGGTCATAGTCCACGAACGCACAGCCGGTGTTCCAGCGATTGAGGCCTTTCGGCGTGCGCCGCGCGGTCTTGGCGATTCCGGACGCTTCGGTGACGTCGGAAAACTTTCCGTTGCCGTGGTTGCGGTAGAGCACGCAATCGCCCCAGTAGGTCACCACCAGGTCGTCATTGCCGTCGTTGTCGTAATCGCCGATGCAGCAGCCCTGGCCCCAGCCTGTGTGGGCCAGGCCGCTTCCGGCGGTTACATCGGTGAAGGTGCCGTCCCGGTTGTTCTTGTACAGCCGGCAGGTCGGCTCGGTTCCCTTAGTCCACTGGGCTTCGAAGCGAGTGCCGTTGACCAGGAAGATATCCAGCCAGCCGTCGTTGTCATAATCGAAGAAAGCCACGCCGCAGCCGGTGGTTTCGAGCAGGTAGCGGTTACGGGCCTTGCCGCCGAAGGTGGTGCTCGCCCGCAGGCCGGCTTCGCGGGCCACATTGACGAATTGAACCCCCAGTGGCGCACCCTGAACGATCTGATCGAGCGAGAAGACCGCGGCGGTGCGGCACAAGGATTTGATGAAGCTGCGGCGATGCACCAAGGTCTGAGTCCGGTCCGTGATCTAGTCTAGCACCAGCGGGAATCTCTTCCTCTCCTGGTTGATCGGAGCCGCGACCGTGAGTGCCTGCCGAGTCGGATTCGTGCCGATAGTGGCAGGATCATCCGCGATCTCCGCTGTCTCCGCGCGGGCCCACCCATGGAGCGAATCCATCGCACTCCCGTCACGTTGTCGTTG
>JADGNS010000553.1 GCA_017883355.1 Candidatus Solibacter sp. | reverse complement strand
ACGAAATGGGGGCGGCCTACTGACGGTCCATTCGCGGACCCGGCTTGCCGCTGGTGGATTGGCGCACCGTGGCCGGGTCGAAGATGCGCTGATCCACCGGCAGCACCTTGTAGACCGCGAGATCGGGTTTCGTGGAGAACAGGTCGCTCAGGCCGGTAGCCGTTGCATCGTAGAGATTCAGCGGCGGGACGCCGAGCAGCCGGAAGATTGTCTTCAGCAGGCCGGGGAAACTGGTGTTGGCGTGCGAGACGTAGTGCGGCTTGATCCACGGCCCCATTGCCATCAGCACGGTGCGGTGCGCGTCGATGTGGTCCACTCCGCTCTGCGCATCGTCTTCGGTCACCAGGACGACGGTCTCGCTCCACTCCTTCCTGCCGGAAAGATACTGGACGATGCGGCCGAGCGCGTAATCGTTATCCGCCACGAAACTCTCGCTGTACGGATAGCCGTCGGCGGGCCGGGCCTCGGCCGTGTGGTCGTTGGGCAGGTGGATGAAAACGAATTGCGGCAGCGCCATGCCCTCCATTTCCTGAATGAACTGGGTGGCGCGAAACTGGTCGGGAACATTCATGTTGAACCCGGGGTAGGTGCGCGACGTATTGCGGTAGAGCGGGTCGGGCATGGGGATATTGGTGAGGAAGCGCGCGCCGGTGGGTTCCAGGTCCTTGCTCTCATCCACACCGGCCAGTTCGAAGCCCTCGCCGAAATTGCGGAAGGTGATGTGGTGGCGATCCAGGTGGTGCCAGATGGTGCCGTTCTCCAACTGCTCTTCGGGGTGCACGGAGGAATCGCTGCCGGCGAAGAGCAGGCGGCCGGGCGCGGCGGTCAGGCGGAAATCCTTCTTCTGCTCGCTGTAGGCCGCCATCAGCGAGCTTTCGGTCCAGGCGTTGGGGTATGAGCCCACCAGCCAGTGATGGCCGTCCACGCTGACATCGCTATCGGCATAAAAGTTGTCGCTGATGGCCCACTGGTAGGCCATCGCGTGATGGTTCGGGGTGACATCGATATCGCGTATGCTGAGGCGCCCCTGCTTGCCGTCCACGTAGCCGCGGGACCCGAAGCGGGCGATTTCGGGCATTCCCATGGCGCCGGGAATATCGCCGAAGACCTCATCGTAGGTACGATTCTCCTTGACGATCAGCACCACGTGCTTGACGCCGGCGGGCAGGGGGCGCTCGGCTTCGGGGCGCGGGCGGAAGCCGTTGGCATCCATCACGAACGCGGTCCTGGCCGCCAGACCCGCGGCGGTGGGCAACTGGAAAACGGAGACGGAGCCATGGCGCGCCGGTCCCCGCGGGGCATTGGGACCCTGTCCGAACCCGCGCCCGTTGGCGACGAACACGGTATCGCGATCCAGCGCAACGCGGGTGGGAAACCAGGCGGCCGGAATGTGTCCCAGCACGCGCCGCTGCTTGACGTCGATCACGCCGACGGCGTTGATCCCCGCCTCCGCTACCAGCAGCCATCCGGATTTCTCGTGATAGGCCAGGCCGATGGGCAGCACGCCGCGATAGCGCTCCAGCCCGGGGATGCGAATCGGGATCTCGGCTTCCACGGCCGCCGTCTTGGCGTCGATCACGGTGATGGTGTCGTCGTTGGCGTTAGAGACGAACACGCGCCCCGCCGCGGCGAGGATCCCCGAAGGGCTGCTGCCCCCGTGAACATTCGGCCCAAACGGCAGGCCCGTGCGGATGAAGGTTTCCAGTTTCGGCGCGGCGGGCGTGGAGACATCGACGACGCTGACGGAGTTGGATTCGCGCACGTTCGGGTCGCCCAGGCCCGGGACTCTGACCGTGCCCCGAGCGGTAGAGCGCTCGGCTCCGGCGGCGGCTTCGGCGCTGGGGAATCCGAAAGCCGGAAAGGCCAACCCGGTGGCGTCGGCCTGCTTCATATCGGCGCCCGGCACCGCCTGGTACTCGAACATTCCGAGGTTGGTGACGTAAAGTTTGCGCCGGTCCGCGGAAAGCGTCAAGGCGAAGGGCAAACGCCCCACTTTGACCGAAGCCACCACCAGGCGCGAACGGGTGTCGATCACGGCCACCCGGAAGTTGGCCTGATCCACGACGTAGAGCATGCCGCGTTCGCTATCCAGGGCCAGGTCGCCGGTGTAGCTATCGTCGTAGCCCTTTTGATTGAGGTCGATAGCGCGCCGCCGCCCGTTGGGCGCAGTACCGTTCCAATCGAAGAGGGCGATCTTTCCGGAGTTGCCTTCCGACACCCAGGCGGAACGCTGGCTGACGAAAGCGATTCCCATGAAGACGCTGCGCCAATCGGCGTCTTCGCCGGTATCGCCTTTGAGGCGCGCCAGCAGGTGGCGCACGTCCCAGTGGTTGTTCTTATCGCGCTCCAGGATAGTGAGCGAGTTGCGGCCGGGTCCGCCATTCGCCGTGACGACGGATTTCCCTTCCGCGCTGACCGCTAGCCCAAAAGGGCCACTACCGGTAACGATTTGGGTGCCTTCCGGCTGAATGATGCGTCCGCCGGGCAGAATCGCCCCGGCGGGACGGCGCTGAGCGGGCCGGATTCCCGCGGGAGCGCTGAAAGACTGCGCGGCCAATGAACCGGCGCACGACAGGATGAGGAGATTCCGGAGGAGGGGCGCCACTTCTCTATGATATAACCACTATTCCTATTACCATCTTCGCCTTCCGGGTGTGCAGGATTGTGCGGTAGGGAAGTGCAACTTTTGCGCGTCGCGTAAGAAATCCTACTAATGGTCGTTACACTTCGGGGGGGCTATATCAAAAATGGGCATGGATAACCCCTTTGTTTCAGTGCTAAGCAGTACAAAACTTGTTGTTGTAACGGCTGACCCAGAAGGCGTTTCATTTTGGCACGCCAACTGCAATGAAGGCTCGTCATGGTGGTTCAATGAAATTTCGACCGGCCTTGCTGGTAATATGGACGGTTGGCGGCGTCCTGGCGTCATCGGCATGCCTATCCGCCACCCAGGAACCGGTCAACCAGAAGAAGGAACCGACCGCCATGAAAAAAGCGGCGCCGGGCTCGTCGCTTTCCGGCTGCGTCGATCAACAGGAAGGTCACTACGTTCTTGTCGACGACCGGAATTTAAGCCCTGTGGCCGACCTGGAAGCGGACGGCTTTCCGACAGAAGGTTTCGCCAAACACATGGGGCATAAGGTGACGGTCCGAGGGACATCCAATTCGGCAAGCACCCGCCCGGTATTCAAGGTTCGCAGCATCGAGACAATCAGCGAAACCTGCGCGCCAACATCGCAATCGGACAAAAAACAGCAATAGTTGGAGGAAACGACATGGCAACCAGCCCGACCGTATTTGCACCGCAGCAGAAAACTTTGGAAGATCCCCTCGCGCATCTGCCGTGCTCCAGCATCGTGGAGTACAAGAAAGGGCAGATGGTCTACAATCAGGACCAACCTTCCACCAACATTTACCTGATTATCGCCGGTAAGATCAAAGTCTCCCGCCTGGCCGACGACGGGCACCAGGTGGTAGTGGATATCTACCAGCCCGACGAATTCTTTGGCGAGTCCGCATTCCTGAATCTGCCTCATCGCTGCGAGCAGGCCACGGCTTTGGAAAACACCAAAGTGATGGCCTGGAGCACCGCCGAGATCGAGGACCTCATCCTGAAGCGGCCGCGCCTGTCGGTGGCGCTGCTGCAAATCCTGGTGCAGCGCACCATCGATTTCACGCACCGCATCGAAAGCTTCAGCGTCGATAACATCGCGCGCCGTCTGGCCCGCTCGCTCATCCGTTTCTCGGAGAGGCTGGGCACAGTGGAAGACGATGGTTCGGTGCGGATGACGCCGTTCACGCACGAATTGCTCTCCCAGTATGTGGGCACGTCCCGCGAGATCGTCACTCACTACATGAATCAGTTCCGGCGCCAGGGATACCTCAAGTATTCGCGCAAGGAAATCATTCTCTATCGCGACGCCTTCCGCGACTGGCTGCGCCAGAACGCGTAGGACAGACCATCGTTTTTTGTGGTCTGTCATGCTCGCTTGGTGGGGCAGGTGCTTCCGCCTGCCAACTCAAAAGGACGTGCGCTGGGTCTTGCTCGAACCGGCGGAATTGGCGAGAGTTGCCTCGCACGACGCCACCAGGGCGGCGTCCCCGGTCACCGGGAATACGGCGCGCAGCAGAAACACGCCACCCAGGTCCGAGGCGGCGAAGTACTTTGCGAAATCCGCCCCGGCATCGGCGCGGATCGCCCCGGGCGCGATCGGGTTGCCGGCGGCATCGTAGAACGTGAAGGAGAGCGCTCCCAGGGAGCGCGTGTTGTCAAAGCCGGCGATGCGGACCTCCACGGCGCTGGCGGACCGCACTCCTTGAGCGGTGGAGATACCCGGCGCAACGCCGGCGATGGTCACGCTCCGCTGGTCGCTCGCGCCGCCGATCTGCGCGGTGAAGGTGAGCACGCCGGCTGTGGTCCCCGTCTGGAAGGGCAGCACGGCCTGTACATCGCCTGGCGCGATGGGAAACGTGGCGTTGCGGCCGCCTGACGCAAAGGCGATGGCGGAGTCGGCGGAGCCTCGGAAATCGAGGGTGGCGGTCCCCG
>JADGNS010000552.1 GCA_017883355.1 Candidatus Solibacter sp. | reverse complement strand
GAGGCGCCGGTAGGCACGCGACGTCAGATTGTCGGATACCTGAAGCTGAGTCCGCAGGTTGGGCCCGGAGACTTCATATTGCAGGTGACGGTACGGGATATGCTTGCGCTTCCCGGACAGTCGCGCACGGTCACGCAGTTCACCGATTTTGAAGTGCGGGAGTAGCGGCGAAGAAAGCGAGCACGCCCCCAAG
This sequence comes from Candidatus Solibacter sp., assembly GCA_017883355.1. Classification (GTDB taxonomy): domain Bacteria; phylum Acidobacteriota; class Terriglobia; order Bryobacterales; family Bryobacteraceae; genus Solibacter. The sequence continues at coordinate 4,360 of JADGNS010000552.1, read as the reverse complement.
AAAGGGGGCGGCCTTGAGGGCACCCCGCCTGAAAGGCTACGCTACGCGATTTGGGGAATCGGTTCGCGGAAGTGGCCGCGGAAGATTTCGCCGAAGAGGGTGAGCACCTGTTCGTGGAGCGCGCCGTTAGAGGCCAGCAGAGTGTCCGATGAGGCGACGTGGTGCGGGGCGCCGTGCATATCGCTGACGGTGCCGCCGGCTTCGGTGACGAGCAGGGTGCCGGCCGCCATGTCCCAGGGCTTGAGTCCGAACTCCCAGAACGCGTCGAGACGGCCGCAGGAGACATAGGCCAGATCGATGGCCGCGGAGCCGGTGCGGCGCACTCCGTGGGATGCCATGGCCATCTGATGATAGAAGTGAATGTTGACGTTCTGGTGGCGCTTGCGGCTGGGGAATCCGGTGGAAGACAGGCTGTCGGGGAGCCGTTTGGCGGCGGACACGCGAACCCGCCGGTTGTTGAGGTAGGCTCCGGCGCCGCGTTCGGCGGTGAACATCTCCTGCCGGATGGGATCGTAAATCACCCCGGCGACGATCTCGCCCGCCTTTTCGAGGCCGAGCGTGACGTTGAACATGGGGAAGCTGTGGGCGAAGTTCGTGGTGCCGTCCAGGGGGTCGACGAACCAGCGGAATTCGGAGGGGCTCTCGTGACCGCCGCCCTCTTCGGCGACGATGCCGTGCGAGGGGAAGTGGGTGCGCAGGCGCTCGACGATGAGCTTTTCGCTGGCGCGGTCGGCCTCGGTCACCAGGTCGAAATCGCCCTTGAGTTCGAAAGCCACGCGGCGCTCGAAGTAGTTAGCCAGCAGCGCGCCCGCCTCGCGGGCGATTTCCACGGCGGTTTCCAGGTAAGCCACGGGCTAGGACTCTTCCGTGATGTATTTGATGTCGTGCTTGAAAATGAAAAGGTTGGCTTCGCCCTTGCGGGTCAGGCGGATGAAGGATTGGTCGTAATACTCGATGATGCCGACCACTTCCTCTCCGTCTTCCATCTTGACGCGGATCGGCGTCGAACTCTCGATCAAGCGTTTGAGATACTTGGCCTCTTCAAACGTTTGTTCCGGGGCACGTGCGGACTTTCCTGGCGGTGGCGTAGTGGATTCTCCTAACGCTTCTTTGTCGGCTTCTGCTGCCGGTCGGGGGAGACGGTGACGCGGTCTTCCGGGGAACCGCCGCGCCCGCTCTCGACTTCCCCATAATAACCGTTGCGCGCCGACACCCGCAAATCCGGGCGGGCCACGCGCACTTCCAATTTGTGGAAGCGATCCTTGTTCAAGGGGACGTTCTGCGGATAATATCCCAGCAGGTATTGGGTGCGCAGTTCGGTGACGATGGCGTTGAAGGCCTTGTCGAGTTCGGCGCCGACGGTGGGTTGGAAGCAGCGTCCGCCGGTGCCCTCGGCCATGAATTCCAGAGCGTGCTCGCCGCCGATATTGCGTCCGGCGTCGTTGGTGATGGGCATGACGACGATGGCGTAGATTATGGCGTCGGCCAGTTGGGCGGCTTCGAGCGCCTTATGGACCGTGATCTTGCTGACGGTATCGCCGCCATCGGTGACCACCACGATCACCTTGCGCCCCTGGCGCGGTTCCAGGCGCTGGGCGGCCAGATAGACGGCATCGTACATGGCGGTTCCGGCCTCGCCGTGCAGCAATTTGAGGCGCGCATCGAGGGCTTTCAGGTCGCGCGTGTAGGGCTGCTGTTCGCGGACTTCCCAGTTGAAGGTGTAAAGCGCGGCGGTGTCCTGCAAGTTGCCCTCGCCGAGCAGCGCGTGAAAAAAGCGCGAGGCGGAATCGGCCTCGTACTTGAGTTCCTTGGCGGTGGAGCCGGAGGTATCGACCATGAGGACGACGGAAAGCGCCTGCTCGGTCTGGTGTTCGAAGACGGCGACCTGCTGTTTGACGCCGTTGTCGTAGACCTCAAACTCATCTTTGGCGAGGGTGCCGACAATCTGGCCGGCCAGCGTCTTGACGGTGGTGACGATGCGGACCAGGTTGACGTTGGTGCGGAAGACGTAGGGCTGCTGGGCGAGGAGCACGCCAGAGCACAGAGCGGCTGCCAGGATGGCTCTAGCCCGCCGAACGGACATGTTCATCCCACTCTCCTTCCACCCAAACCTCGCCGTCCACGAAGTGCTCTTTTTTCCAGATGGGGACCACCTTCTTGAGCCGGTCGATGCCCTCGAGCGCAGCTTCGAAGGCAGCGCGGCGGTGAGGCGCGGTGACGATCACGGCGACGCTGGTCTCGCCGATCAGGAGGCGTCCCAGGCGATGCACCATGGCGACGCGTTCCACCTGGTGGGCGGCGGCGATTTCGCGGCCGATGCGGGCCATCATTTTGAGCGCCATGGATTCGTAACATTCGTAATCCAGGCACCGCGTGGGGCGCCCCTTGGTGTGGTTGCGGACGGTGCCTTCGAAGGTCACCACGGCTCCCTCGGCGCCGGATAGGAGGCGCTCGATGACGGCGCGGATATCGATGGGGCGGCGAGTCAGGGCGAAGTAGTGTCCGGCCTCGCGGATTTCGGGATCGCGGGCATCGCACCCGCCGCTCACGGGAGGCAGAAAGGCCACTTCGTCGCCCTCGGCGAGCTTGGTTGCGGGGTCGGCAAACTCCTGATTCCGTGCGACTACGATGCTGCGCGCCAGATCGCCGAGGCGCGGAAAGCGGGCGGCGTAGGCGGCGAATACCGAGTGCAGATCGGCTCCTTCGGGGAATTCGGCCTCTTCGCGCGACATCCCCACGATATCCCGCAGCATCCCGAAAAACAGTACACTCGCGCGCATGATCAGGCGGTAACTCTCAAGTCTAACAGACGCTTCCGGATGGGCTCCGGGTTGCGCCGAGTTACAATCAATCTTCCCGATGACTCCCGTGACCGAAAGCCGCCTGCGCGTCCGCTACGCCGAAACCGACCAGATGGGCGTGGTCTACTATGCCAATTATCTGGTCTGGATGGAGGTGGGGCGGGTGGAACTCTGCAAAGCATGCGGCTTCAACTACCGGGACATGGAGAGGGAGGACGGCATCTTCCTGGCGGTGGCGGAAGCGCAGTGCGCATACCGCTATCCGGCGCGCTTCGACGACGAAGTGATCGTCAAGACGTGGATTGAGAAAGCTACCACGCGGATGGTGACGTTCGCGTACGAGATGCGTCTGGCGGAAGGCGATCGGCGGCTGGCCACAGGCTATACGCGGCATGTGTTCGTGTCGCGCGCGATGAGGCCGACGCACCTGCCGGAGCGGTATCACGCGCTGTTCGGGCTGGGGTGAAGCCAGGGGCAGCGGGCTACTCGTAGCGCAAAGCTTCCACCGGATCGACGCGGGTTGCGCGGCGCGCCGGCAGGTAGGCCGCCAGCAGAGCGAGCGCAATCATCGTCACGGCGCCAAAGGCGATGGGGAATGGGCTTTTCGCCGGCAGGTCCGGGATCAGGCTGACGGCGAAGCGTTGGCCCCAGTACGCGAGGGGCACGCCGATCCCGAGGCCCCCGCAGCCCATGCCGAGCGCCTCTCCCAGCACCATCCGGGACATGGCGTTTTGGGTGGCGCCGAGGGCCATGCGGATGCCGATCTCATTGGTGCGGCGCGCCACCATGTATGCGAGCAGTCCGTAGAGGCCGATGGCGGCGATCAGCGCGCCCAGCGCGCCGAACAGTCCGGAGAGCGTCGCGATGAGCCGCTCGGGAACAATCGACGCGTCCACCTGATCGGCCAGCGTGATCGCCCGCTGGACGGGCACGGTCTTCAGGACGTCGCGCACGGTGCGGCGCACGTCGGCGACGACGGACGCCGGCTCCACGCTGGTGCGCAGTTCGAACTGCGAGAACATGCGCCCTTCCTGAAACATGTTGAAGTACATGGTGCGGCCGGGAGCCTCGCGGATCTCCGTGTATTTTGCGTCGCCGACGACGCCCACGATTTCGTAAGGTTTGTCGTCGCCGTCGCGCGTGACGTGCTTGCCGATGGCGTTGGCGCCGCCGAAATAATAGCGCGCCATGGATTGATTGACGATTGCCACGCGCGAGCGTCCCTGGTCCTCGAAGGTGAAGTCGCGCCCGGCCAGGAGCGGGGTGCCGAGGGTGGCGAAATACTTCGGCGCCACCCAGTTCAAGCCAACGCGGCGGCGATCTTCGGGCCGTTCCTGGCGCCCTTCGGCGGTCACCATGCCGCCGGCCCCGGCACCTTGAATCGGAGACACGCCGCTGATGCTGGCCGAGCGCACGCCGGGAATGGATTCCAGGCGCGCCAGCAGTTGCTGGTACGGGCGGGCGAGTTGCGCGCGCTGATAGCCGCCGCGCGCCGGATCCAGAACCACCAGCAGCACTCTCTCGCGCTGGAAGCCCAGGTCCAGGTGCTTGAGATGCGA
>JADGNS010000551.1 GCA_017883355.1 Candidatus Solibacter sp. | reverse complement strand
CGCTCTTCCAACGCACGTGGGTCGACATCAGGGCGGGCGAGGTAGGCGGCCAGATGGTCCGCGGCGGAATGATGAGTCGGGTTTCTTCGAGGAACGGAAAGCAGGAGCTGAAACACACCGCCGTCTCGCCCTGCCGCGCGGTCGCTTCCAGCCACTCGTCCAGCCAGCCGAAACGCGCCATGGCGGAGGTGACCGCCGCGTAGAGCGAGTCCGAGTGGTAGATCGCGTCCACGCGGTTGCGGGCGCCCGAATCCGGCCCAATGCGCCAGGGTCCGGAGGGACGGAGTTTGACTACCAGTCCCGGGTTCATTACTCCTCGCGCAGGAACGAAAAGGCGGAATCGGCGACCGCGGTCTGGATGGCGGCCAGGGTAGGCGCGGCGGCGATTTCCTTTTCCGCGGCCCCGGAGGCGTAGTGATTCTTGCCGCGCCACACCAGGCGCAGCTGGGAGAAGCTCACCCGGCCGCTGCCGCGCGAGCCGCCGCCGCCCAAGGCATCGTCCTCGAGCAGCCGCAACCCTTCGAGCACGCGCAGCACCAGCGGCGCATCCTCCTCGCAGAGCACGTCCACCACCAGGCGCGTCTTGAAGCGCGCCCCCGCCGGCACGCGTTCGAGCGTGCGCGGATTGGCCTGCGAGGTGATGCGGTCGATGGCGTTCTCGCTCTTGACTTCGGTGAGCTCGTCATCCAGATTCTCGCGCATCTGCGCCGTGATGCTCTCCGCATTGAGCGGCGCGTCGAACACGGCCAGCCGCGCCGGGGTGGCCTGCGAGGTGTCGAGCGCATCGCCCTGCACACGCTCCATCCGCCCCGGATTGCGCCCGAACAGCAGACAGATTTCGTCATCGGGGCGGTCGCTCTGGTGGATGCGCACTTCCTGGCCCTTGCGGCGCGACAGGTAGACCAGCTCGCTGGGCACCGCTAGTCCGCCCGATTGCTCGAGCAGCGAACGGATCTTGCCGCGCAGCGAACTGCCCGGCACATACGGCCGGCCGAAGGCATCCTTGACCACGGGATTGTCGCTTCCGCCGATTTCCAGCGAGCCCTTGCCGGCGCCCACGTGGAGGCCGGTTTCACAGAGCATTTCGCCTTCGAGGATCAGCTTCCCGATCAGTTTCAACTCGGTTTGGGAGGTATGTGCGCTCATGCTTTACTCGTTGTAGGCCACGATGGCCTCAAATAAATCCTTGAACCGTTCGTATCCGCGGCTGTCGTTGCGCCGCGTCACCTGCAGCAGCAGTTTCTCGATCTGATCGAGGCTGCGCAGCCCGTGGCGCGCGATGGTGTACGCCAGGCGGGCGCGCAACATGACGAACTCGTGCTGCCGCTCGCCTTCCGGCGCCCGTACGGCACGCCGCACGGCACTATAGAGACGCCGGAGCTGGCTCTTGGTACCAGAATCCATGTCGCGCATGCGGCTGACGATGGCATGCGCCTGGTTGTCCAGGTACAGGCTGTCGCCGATGAGCTTCTCCAGCTCGATTTCCGGCGGGCCTTCGGGACGGCCGCGATCAAATCCTCTTCGGTCGCCGCGGTCTCCGCGATCTCCACGGTCGCCGCCGGGCCGATCGCCGCCCGGTCGATCGCCGCCGGGTCTATCGCCGCGCGGTCCGGACCCTTGCGGGGCTCCCTGCGCGCCGCGACCTTCCCGCGGCGGACGGTTTTCCTTCCGTTGCTCCTGCTCTTGTGCCATTTGCTAAACCTCTGTCACCAATCTGGCCCATTCCAGGGCCACCAGGCCCGCGGGCCGCAGCTTCACTTCCGCCGTTTTCCTGCCCGCCATCTCGCTGATCAGATGGGTACGCAGTTTCTGGAATTCCCGGTCGCGGGTGCCGCTCAAAATCCGGTTGAACCGCCGCTGGAAACGCCAGGTGCGCTGGATGTCCGTGCCGCCGCCGAAGGCGTCGCGCCGGTAGAAACTGCGCAGTTGATACAGGAACTGCCGGGACATCCGGAAATCGTGAATCAGCCGGGTAACCGTATCCTTGAGATCGGCGGCATCGTTGAGGTGGCGCCACTCCAGAATGCGGCCCAGCAGGTAGATGCAGTCCTTGCCCGCCGCCTTGGCCAGATCCAGATTGCGGCCGGCCTCTTCGTACACCGCGGCCAGCGGAAAATAGGTTTCCGGCGCCAGCGCGATCGCCATCGAGATGGTCTTGCCTTCCGCCCCCGGATACTCTTTCAGGTTTTCTTCCGTGAAGCGGTGGAACAGGCGCTGCACCTCGCGCGCCAGCGCGATTAACGTGTCCCAGGAGCCGTACACGGCGAAATCATCGCCGCCGGAATAGATGATGCTGACCTTGCGCCAGAACTCCGGCAGGGAACAGAGCACCTCCAGTTCGCCGGCGAAAAACTGCTTGTAGAGCACGGAAAGCGGCACATGCTCTTCGATGGAGTGCACGCGGCGCAGGCGCAGCCCGAAATTATCCACGTCGCCGCGCAATACGCCCCAGATGGAGCGGCCCTGCGCCCGGCGCCCCAGGGTTTGCACGGGCGCCGCCTGTTTGCCGTCATCGCTGGGCGCGGCATGGCGGGCCACAATGATGCCGTCGGGCGAAAGGTTGGAAGTCACGCTCCAGGTGTGCTTGCCTTGCCCCGCGATCACCTTGCCGGGATTCTCCGGCGACCAGCCGATTTGCGACGCCTCCCGCACCTTGGCGCCGAGTTCCTTGGCGAAATAGAGGTCCGCGCCGTTGCCCGGCGATGCGACAAAAGGCTGGAAGGCCGCGGCGCCGGTGTACCGCAAGGGAGCGTTGCTCTTGCCCTGCAGTTGCTCGTTCAGGCGCTTGCGAATGATAGCCCAATCCCCGAGGTTGTCGGTAACGGCCCAGACCAGCTTGACGCGATTGCCGCTGAGCTCGGAAATCTGCACGGCGGCGGCGGTTAGGAAGGTCTCCGCGGCCTCACAAATGCCCCCGGGCAGCACCACCAGGAACTGGCCGCCGCCGCTGGAGCCCAGCAGGATGCGCGGCAGCCCCAGTTCGGCCAACAGGGCGCGGGGCAGGACTTCGCACAGCAGAGTAATCCACTGCGACTTGCCCGCCAGCAGGTCTTCACCGGCGGAACGCACAGATCGTCCTTCGGCGGGGCCCGCCAAAAGAAACTCTTCTGTACCCAGGATTTTGCCTTGCAGCAGGATCTGTTCGGGCATCGAACTCTAGAAAAGCCTTTAAGAACCCCTCACTTTAGCACAGAATTATGAGAACAACGGGGAACTGCCGCAACTGAATGGGTTATGGGAAAAGTGGCAAGGTGGATGACAGCGGCGCTCCTGGCCGCCGGAGCATGGGCGGCCGCGCCCCAGGCAACTACGGCTCATCAGCGGCCCGCCGGCGTCGTCGCGGCGAAACAGGGGACGGTCAGTCCGAAACTGAGCGATGCGCAACTGGAGGCGGCGATCCGCGCCAAGTTCGCCAAATCCAAGATCAACGCGGACAAGTTCACGGTGCGCGTACAGGGCGGTGTGGCCACCATCGAGGGCAAGACCGACGTCCTGCAGCATAAGGGGACGGCGACGCGGATGTGCAAAACCGCCGGGGCGGTGGCGGTCAATAATCGCGTGCAGGTGAGCGACGCGGCGAAACAGAAGGCGGCGGGGAATCTGGAACAGGGCCGGCGGCGCGTGCAGGTCAAACGCGGGGATATGCGCAGCGAGCGAAACTAGGGCGAAGGACGCTGGCTGCGACCGACGCGATCGACTGCTCCGGCCGAGGCGCGGGCAGCGCGTGATAAACTGGCAGTATCCCTCTTATGAAAGTCCTTTGTTTACTCGCCTTCGCCAGCTTTGGCGCCATTTGGGCACAGTCCGCACCGGGTTCCGCTGCGCCGCCGCCTCCCCCTATGCCGGATCTTCCGGATGATGCCGTGGTTGCCATCTTCGGTGACGGCACGAAGTTCACCATGGGGAATTTCAAGAAGATTTTTGAGGCGCTACCTCCGGCCAACCAGCAGATGGCGCTGCGCAATCGCGAACAGTGGCTGCATCAGTGGGAGTTGTTCCGCAAGCTGACCAAGATGGCCGAGGACGCAAAGCTCGACCAGGAGAGCCCCTACAAGGAGACCCTGATCTACCAGCGGATGACCGTTTTGGCGACGGCCCAGATCAATGCCGCCATGAACCTGGTCGTGGTGGAACCCGGCGAGATCGTCAAGTACTACGATTCCAATAAGATCAAATATACCCAGGTGCGGGTCAAGGCAATCTACATCGCGTTCAGCGACGAGGCGGCATCGAGCAGCGCCGGCACGGGCAAGAAAGCGCTGACCGAAGCGGAGGCCAAGGCCAAAGCGGCCAAACTGCTGGCCGCCATCAAGGGCGGCGCCGATCTCGTGAAACTGGTGAAGGAGAACTCCGACGACGAGACTTCGCGCGAGAAGGACGGCGATTTCGCCACCCTGCGCAGCACGGATAATATCCCCGACGCGTTCCGCACGGCCGTGTTCGCGCTGAAGAAGGGCGAAGTCAGCGAACCGCTCAAGCAGCCGAACGGTTTCTACCTGCTGCGCGCCGAAGAAGTCACCGTGCGGCCGCTCTCCGAGGTGCGCGACGAGATCTA
>JADGNS010000550.1 GCA_017883355.1 Candidatus Solibacter sp. | reverse complement strand
TTAGGCCGGCGAATAGCGTATTGACGTTGGTACCGCCTATTCCGCCGCCAAAATTCACGGTGGGCGTGTTGGTCAAACGGGCCAACGGCTCGCTCGATGGTGCCGCCTGCCCGGTGGCTACAAAAGGACTGGTGGCCCCCAACCCGAGAGCCCAAAGCGTCAATGTGTCGCCGGCTTTGGCCGGGTGAGTGGCCACGCCCGGCCAGGACCCATCGGGCATGGGCCGGCTGCCATCCTGATTGGTGATGACGCCGTACAGACCGGGACCGACGAGCAGTCGCGGCGCCCGGGAAACAATCTCCACCGATACTATATTGCTCACCTGCCCGTCGGTACGCTTCACCTGGAGAGTGGAGGTTCCGGTAGGAGCGTCGGTGGGAATCTGACAGTTGATCTGGCCGTAGGACGTGAAAAACAGCGGGATCGCCACACCGTTGAGCAGAACCTGGGTGTCAGCCACCTTGCTGCCGACCGGCGGCGCCGAGCCGGAGACCGGAGCCACCATAGACAATTGCTGCCCTTTCACGGCCACGATGTCGCCGGGGGAAATGGCATCGCCCGGAACGAAGATGGCGTTGTCCAGGACTCCCTGGAAATCCACCACGGGCGCTCCGGCGGCAATGATTTCCAGATCCACGGGCACGCTTAGGGAAGCCTTATCGCCCTGCGCGCCGGTGTAGGCCACGGCATTGGAGGTGATCGCCACCGCGTCACCATAGGTGCCGGGCACCAGTCCTTTGGGGTCGATGGTGATTGCCGCGCCGTCCGGAATCAGGCCGCCGACGGAATACTTCACGGCGGTAATCCAGGCAGCGCCGGACGTCTTCGCATCCTGCACACGCAGAGTGCCCTGCCCCACATTGGTGAGGGTGATGGCGGTGGAATAGACCGGTGCGCCCTGCGCCAGGCGCACACGGAGACGGTCGGCAGACGGTTGCGCAATCGGCTGCGTGGTCACGCGCATGGTGACCGGGATGGTCTTGTTGTCCGGCGTGAAGCTGGAACCCGCGGTCGTGATGGTGGCGGGATAAGTTCCCTGGCCCATGCCGCCGGTGGGCGCGAAGTGGATCCGGTAAGGGTACGAGAAGCGGAAGCTGCCGCTGCCATCGAGCGCGAGCGAGAGCCATGCGCCGCCGTCGTTGGTCTTGACCGTAGTGCCGAGTTGGGTGTTGGTGGAGAAACCCAGATCGCGGGTGCCCGCGGGCGCGACGTAGATATCGAGGCTGGAGGGTACTCCCCCGCCGATTTGTACGGTGACGGTAATGGTCTGGGGCGCATCGACCGCGTTGGGGTCGCTCACCGTGACGATGCCGGTAGCGGTTCCGGCGGCCAGACTGGAAGTGTTCAAGGCGAACTGCAGCGGGGTGCAAAGCGCGGCCAGCGCCGTCGTCGAACAGGAGCGCTGGGCGCCTTTCGTGGCGACGATCCAGGGAACCGACGAAGAGAGGCTCAGATTGAGCGAGCCATCGGCGGCGTTATACGCCTCCACGGTCTGCGCGCTACCGGTGGCGCCCTGGGCGATAGACATCGGGCCGATCGCGGACGACACCAGGCGCAATCGGGGAGCGGCGCTGAGCCCCGCCGCGCAAAGAACACCAGCCGCCGTCAGTAATACGGCACGCTTCTGAATCAAACCCACTCGAGAGCTCCCTTCTTATAAGCCCAAATGTATCCGACGGCCAGAATGACCAGGAACACCGCCACTTCGGCCACGCCGAACCACTGCAACTGGCGGTATCTGACTGCCCAGGGGAATAAGAAGACAGTTTCCACGTCGAAGATCACAAACAGGATGGCGGTAATGTAGAAGCGGACCGTGTAGCGGCCGCGCGAATCCGACGCCGCTTTGATGCCGCACTCGTATGCCTCGAGTTTGACCGCAAAAGGCGCCGAAGGGCGGATCAGCTTGGCAGCCATGATGGCCACCACCGGAAAGCAAATCGCAATTGCCAAAAAAATAAAAATGGGGATGTAGCCGCTTGGCATGGCAACACTATAACACGTGGTTCGGACGGGCCTGTTGAGGACTGGGAGAATCCCGGACAGAGCCGCGACCGTAAGGGAGCGTCAGGTCGAGTCGCACGAACGTAGAGCGCCGGTGCGGCAACCGCTCCCTTACGGTCGCGGCTCCGATTGGTGCCCTCGCAGCCCCACTGATACAATGCAGGCATGGACTCACTGAAGGGCAAGTATGCCATCGTCACCGGCGGCACACGCGGCATCGGCCGGGCCGTTGCCGAACGCCTGCTGCATGACGGCGCCGCCGTCGCCATCTGCGGACGCACCCAGGCATCCGTCGATCGGGCGGTAGCCGGGATGCACGCGCTCGGCAAGATTTTCGGAACCGTAGCCGATATCAGCCAGGTCGAAGGCGCGCGCGCTCTCTTCGCCGCCGTGGACGCCGAGTTCGGCGCTCTCGACATCCTGGTCAACAACGCCGGTCAGGCCCGCTTCAAAAAGGTGGGCGATATGACGCCGGAGGAGTGGCACCTCAACATCGATCTCAATCTCAACGGCGCTTTCTACTGCGCGCACGAGGCCCTGGCCCGCTTCGCCACCCGTGGCGGCGGATTCATCGTCAATATTTCCAGCCTCGCCGCACGCAACGCCTTCAGCGGCGGCGCCGCCTATAACGCGTCGAAATTCGGCCTCAACGGTTTCACCGAGGCGTTGATGCTCGATCACCGCCACGACAACGTACGGGTAAGTTCCATCATGCCAGGCAGCGTCGATACCGAGTTCTCGGGTACTCCGGGCAAAGCCCGCCCCGCCGACGCGAGCTGGATGATCGCTCCCGAAGACGTCGCCGAAGCCGTATCCATGGTGCTGCGTATGCCGGCTCGCACCATGGTCAGCCGTGTCGAAATTCGCCCTTCGCGCCCCGCAAAGTGACGATTTTATGTGTAAATTCAATTAGTTACACCCATTAACGTTGCCTTCCCCCGCAACTGGCATTCTACGTGCTGCGTCTGTGATTGTGAAGGGAGCATAAAATGGGGCGCCTGAACCAACAACTCAATCCCGCACAGACCGGATCTGAGGCCGAGAAACTGGATGCGGATCTGCGGAAACGCATTGTGGGCCAGGACGAGGCCGTTCAGCAGATCGTCGACGTATACCAGACTCACCTGGCCGGCATGTCCAGCCCCGGTAGACCGATCGGCAATCTCCTTTTTCTGGGGCCCACGGGCTCCGGTAAGACGCGCCTCGTGGAAGCTACCGCGGAGAGCCTGGTGGGCGACCCGCGCGCGGTCATCAAAATCGACTGTGCGGAGTTTCAGCATAGCCACGAGATCGCCAAGCTGATCGGTTCGCCCCCCGGATACCTCGGGCATCGCGAAACCCATCCCCTGCTTAGTCAGGAAGTGCTCAACCAGTACCACACCGACAGGATTCAGTTAAGCTTCGTTCTCTTCGACGAGATCGAGAAGGCGAGCGATTCGTTGTGGAATCTCCTTCTGGGGATCCTGGACAAGGCTACCCTCACCCTCGGCGACAACCGCCGCGTTGATTTCTCCCGGGCACTGATCTTCATGACCAGCAACCTGGGCGCCGCCGAGATGAACTCGATCCTCCGCCCCAACCTCGGCTTCACCGCCGGCCAGAGCGACCGCCAAAACGCCGCGGGCATCGTCGATGAGTCTCTAAGCGCTAAGGTGATGCGCGCCGGTCTCGAAGCCGCGCGGCGCAAATTCTCACCCGAATTCATGAATCGGATCGACAAGACTGTGGTATTTAACCCACTCGGTGCGCCGGAACTGCGGAAAATCCTTACAATCGAGTTGAATGTCGTACAGCAGCGCATCTTCAACACTCCCAACACAGCTCCCTTCGTGTTCACTGTTGCCGAAGAGGCCAAGGATTTCCTGCTGCGCGAAGGCACCGACATGAAATACGGCGCCCGTCACCTCAAGCGCGCCGTGGACCGCAACCTGGTCCACCCCCTATCCAACCTGATCGCCACCGGCCAGGCACGCGGCGGAGACCTTCTGCGCGTCGATTTTGACGCCACACTCGGCACGCTCACTTTCTTCAAGGACGCCGAGGATATGCCGGCCTACGCGATGGCCCGCATGGTCGGTACCTCGATCGCCACCCCACCGGGCGCGCTCGCTAGCGGCGCCGCCGCCGAGCCCGTCCGCATCGGCCACACCGCTAAAATCAGCAACAAACGCTAGAGCAGGAGTCAGGAGACAGGAGTCAGAAGCTGGAACTCGCGGAACCTCCTGACTCCTGTCTCCTGACTCCTGTCTCCTGCTCTTTGCTACAATCCCGCGTAAGTGAAACTTCCAGCAGAGAAGCAGAATTCCCGTCTCATGCGGGCCATGTTCAGCATCGTGGCGCCGCGTTATGATTTCATTACGCGCGCCTTTTCCTATGGCATGGACCGCCACTGGAAGAACACCGGCCTCGACCAGGTAAGCTTACCCGAGCGGCCGGTGGTGCTCGATCTCGCCTCCGGTACCGGCGATTTCTCCCTCATGGTTCGACAGCGATACCCCGGATCGCTCGCCGTTGCCGTCGATATCACGGAGCGCATGCTCCAGTTGGCGCGCG
>JADGNS010000549.1 GCA_017883355.1 Candidatus Solibacter sp. | reverse complement strand
AACCACGACGTGGGCAACGAGCCGACCCCCGAATCGCTCGCCCGGTATCGCGAGCGCTTCGGGCCGGACTATTACAGTTTCCGCGTGGGCGACGTCGCGGGCCTCGTCCTGAATTCGAATTTGGAAAAAGGCACGGACAAGGTTCCCGGGGAGGCGGCGAAGATGGAGGCCTGGTTCCGCAACGAATTGGAACGCGTCAAACTGACGGGCGTCAGGCACATCATCGTGTTCCAGCACATTTCGTTTTTCCTGAAAGATCCCAATGAAGAGGACCAGTATTCCAACATTCCGAAGGTGGTCCGCGAGCGCTATTTGCACCTGCTGCACGAGTACGGCGTGCAGCAGGTTTTCGCCGGCCACTATCACCGCAACGAACTGGGCCACGACGGCGATCTGGAAATGGTGACCAGCGGGCCGGTCGGCATGCCGCTGGAAGGCGGAAAATCCGGCATCCGCGTGATCATCGCCAAAGACGGTACGGTGACGCACAAATTCTACGATTTCGGCGATCTGCCCTAGTGGGATAAGGCTCTGCCTTGTCCATCCGAGCGAAGCTCGGACGTGCTTCACGACGGCATTCGGCGTGCGGTAACCCAACGGTATGAAGTCCCGTTGGGCAAGTTTTGCATTTTCGGCGCTTGTACTGCACGGCACAATCGCCGCCATCGACCCCGTGGCGGTCAACAACCCGGCACAGGGCGGACTCGCCGATGGCGCCAAAGGAGCAGGCGTGGTGCGCGCCCAGATCCTGCTCGGCCGGGCCCATTTTTCCTGCGGCGAGATCGATGGCACGTTCGGCAGCAACTTCCAGAAAGCGTTGACCGCCTTCCAGGGCGAGCGGAAGATTCCGCTCAGCGGAGCGCTTGACGCCGCGACTTGGGAAGCCATCAACAAGGACACCGCGCCCGCGCTCATCGATTACTCCATTACTCCCCTGGACGTGAAGGGGCCGTTCGTCCCCATACCCGCCGATGTGAAGGAGCAGGCGAAGTTGCCGCAACTGGGGTACTCGTCGGCGTTGGAAGGACTCGGCGAGAAGTTTCACGCCAGTCCGGAACTGCTGCAAGCGCTCAATCCGGACGCGGACTTCGATCAGGCCGGCCAGCGGTTGACGGTGCCGAACGTTCGGGTCAGGCCGCGGCCGCGAGCGGGCCGCGTCGTCATCTCCAAGGGAGAGAGTTCGGTGCGCGCCTACGACGCTTCCGGCAGGCTGCTCGCGTTTTTCGCCGCCACCATCGGCAGCGAACACGATCCCCTGCCGATCGGCGACTGGCGGATCAAGGGGATCTTCCGCAATCCCAAGTTCCATTACGACGCGACGCTCTTCTGGAATACGAAGGGCTCCACGGACAAGGAGGTACTGGCTCCGGGGCCGAACAGTCCGGTCGGGCCGGTGTGGATCGATCTCTCCAAGGAGCACTTTGGGATTCACGGCACGCCGGAGCCCGGCAAGGTAGGCCACGCCACGTCGCACGGCTGCATCCGCCTGACCAACTGGGACGCGCTCGATCTGGCGGCGATGGTCCGGGCCGGCACGCCGGCCACGCTGAAGGAATAAAGGCATGAAGACGACTGCGGCATTCGCGCTGGGTTTCGCCGCGGGGATGGCCTGCCTGGCGGTGGGACTATGGAGCACGGGACGCCTTGAGCCGGCACTCGCGCTTGCGGCCCCGAAGGTTGCGCAGCCAGTGGCCGTCGCCATTCCCGAAAGCCCCCGCGACCCGCTTCCGGATCCGTCACCGGCCGCCCCGCCGGTACTACCGCCGCAGGACCCTGCTTCCCTCCGCATGCCGCTGGCCGGGGTAAACCCGCACACTCTTCGGAGTAGCTTCTCCCAGGCGCGCGGCGGGCACGCACATGAGGCGTTGGACATCATGGCGCCGCGCGGCACAGAGGTCATGGCGGTTGCCGATGGGAACGTGGTCAAGCTGTTCAACAGCAAGCCCGGCGGCCTGACGGTGTACCAGTTCGACGATTCCCGGACGTGGTGCTACTACTACGCGCACCTGGATCGCTATGCGCTCGGATTGAAAGAGGGGACACGGCTGCGCGCCGGCGACGTGCTGGGTTACGTAGGGTCCACGGGCGATGCGTCTCCCGATGCCCCACACCTGCACTTCGCGGTGTTTGAGCTTGGTCCCGAGAAACACTGGTGGCAGGGAACCGCCGTGGATCCGCTGCCCCTGTTGAAGTAAACGGGATGAAATGTGACGTTCTTCCTGCTACCATCCCGGTAGAAGCCTTCCGCGCATGAAATTCATCGACGAGTATCGCGATCCCAAGCTTGCCCGCGCCCTCGTTGCCGAAATCGCCGCCACCGTCACGCGCCCCTGGGTCCTCATGGAAATCTGCGGCGGCCAGACCCACACGCTGATGCGCTACGGCATCGATGAGCTTCTCCCTCCGCAGCTCGAACTCGTCCACGGACCGGGCTGTCCCGTCTGCGTCACGCCGCTCGAAATCATCGACCAGGCCGTCGCCATCGCCGCCATGCCCGGCGTGACGCTCGTCTCGTACGGCGACATGCTCCGCGTCCCCGGCTCCGCCAGCGATCTCTTCCGCGTCAAAGCCGAAGGCGGCGACGTGCGCATCGCCTACTCGCCCATGGACGCCGTCGCCATCGCGCGCCAGAACCCCGATCGCCAGGTGGTCTTCTTCGCGGTCGGTTTCGAAACCACCGCGCCGGCCAATTCCATGGCCGTCTGGCAGGCCGCGCGCGAGGGCCTCGCCAATTTTTCCATCCTGGTGTCGCACGTTCTGGTGCCCCCCGCCGTGCGCCTGCTGCTCGGCTTCCCCCACAATCGCGTGCAGGGCTTCATCGCCCCCGGACACGTCTGCGCGGTCATGGGCTACACCGAATACGAGGAGCTTGCCCGCGATTTCCGCGTCCCCTTCGTGGTCGGCGGCTTCGAGCCCCTGGACCTCCTGGAAGCCATCCTCATGCTGGTCCGCCAGCTCGAACAGGGCCGCGCCGAAGTCGAAAATCAGTACGTGCGCTCGGTCACCCGCGAGGGCAACACCGCCGCGCGCCGCCGCATGTTCGAGGTCTTCGAGATCTGCGACCGCAAATGGCGCGGCATCGGAGAGATCCCCGCCTCCGGCTACCGCTTGCGCCCGGAGTACGCCGCCTTCGATGCCGAACGCCGCTTCCACGTGGAAACCACGCGTGTCGAAGAGCCCGCCGAATGCATCGCGGCGCAGGTTCTGCAAGGCCTCGCCAAGCCCGTCGATTGCTCCGCCTTCGGCACGCGCTGCACGCCGCAAACGCCGCTCGGCGCGCCCATGGTCTCTAGCGAAGGCGCCTGCGCCGCCTATTACCTTTTCCGCCGAACCGTATGATGACCTGCCCCACGCCACTCCCCTCCAAGGACCGCATCCTGCTCGGCCACGGATCCGGCGGCAAGCTCAGCGCCGACCTGCTGCGCGACGTCTTCCTCCCCGTCTTCCGCAGCCCCGTCCTGGGCCGCCTCGACGATCAGGCCATCCTCCAGATCGGCGCCGAGCGTCTCGCCTTCACCACCGATAGCTTCGTCGTCAAGCCGCTCTTCTTCCGCGGCGGCGATATCGGCTCTCTCGCCGTCCACGGCACCATCAACGATCTCGCTATGGGTGGCGCCGAACCGCTCTACCTCTCGGCCGCGTTCATCCTCGAAGAGGGCCTCTCCATGGACGTCCTCGCGCGCATCGCCGAATCCATGGGCAAGGCCGCCGAAGCCGCCGGCATCGAGATCGTCACCGGCGACACGAAGGTGGTCGAGAAGGGCAAGGGCGACGGCGTCTTCATCAACACCACGGGCATCGGACGCGTCCGTCCCGGCATACACCTCTCCGCCGCCAATGCCCGCCCCGGCGACATGGTCCTGCTCTCTGGTTATCTCGGCGATCACGGAATTACGATCCTGTCGGAACGCCAGGACATCGGCTTCGACGCGCCCATCGAAAGCGATTCCGCCGCCCTGCATACGTTAGTGCGCGACATGCTCGCCGCGTCGCCCGCCATCCGCTGCATGCGCGACCCCACGCGCGGCGGCCTCAGTAGCGCCATCAACGAAATCGCCGCGCTCGCCAAAGTGGGCGTGGAACTCAACGAGCCCGCCATCCCAGTCCGCGAAGTGGTCCGCGGCGCCTGCGAACTGCTCGGCTTCGACCCGCTCTATGTCGCCAACGAAGGCAAGCTCGTCGCCATCGTTCCCCCGGAATCGGCGGCCGCCGTGCTCGCCGCCATGCGCAACCATCCGCTGGGCCGCGAGAGCGCCATCATCGGCACGGTGACCGAAAAGCATCCCGCCATGGTCACCATGAAAACGGCCTTCGGCACCACCAGAATTGTGGACATGCTCCCCGGCGACCAACTACCGAGGATCTGCTGACGTGCGCCTGCTTACTCTCACGGTCGTACTATTCGCCTGTTGCCTCACCGCCGCTGACCGCGAGTTGACGGTCGGCCCCAAGGGCCAATATCAAACCGTGCAAGCCGCCGTCGATGCCGCCACGCCTTTCACGGTGATCCGCATTCAGCCCGGGGTCTACAAGGAGCGCATCGTCGTCCCCTACTCCAA
>JADGNS010000548.1 GCA_017883355.1 Candidatus Solibacter sp. | reverse complement strand
TGATCGGCTTCGCGACCTCCTCCGGGATCTAGACGATGACGACCGCATCCTGTTGGAGTGCCGGATTGTAGACGGCTGGCGATACGCCGACATCGCCGCACACCTCGGAGTGACCCGAGATGTTTTGGCGGACCGGGTGCATCGGCTTCGGACCGACCTGCGGCGGAAGGCGAGGGCGCTCGGAGCCTGAGCGCGCGGGAGGCGAACAGGCAGGGACGCTCGGGCTGCTCCCTCGACGGCGGGGCTGGCTGGAAAGGCGGCGGTCGAGGCAGTCGGCGTTGCGGCAGGTGCCTTGGCCGTTGGGTTGCCGCGCCACTGGTCGTGCGCTCTCGGCCTCTCGTGCGTGGTGGCGGTTCCGGGCATACGGTACGGACGCGACCCCGGCAACGGCGGCAACGAGTCTCCGGAGACCTCCCCACCAACAAAACCACAGGAGCAGGCTGTGGAGACCCGTTGCCGCCGTTGCCGCTTTCTGTGTGCCAACAACTCCGGCAGCGCCGGGCAACTCCACCCCGCCTCGCTGGCCGGTCCCGCCAAACAGCCGCCCTTGCCGCAGCGGCGTTCGAGGCAGCCTCGCCTTCTCTTTCCATCTGGGGAGGTGCTCGGTGCCGGTGCCGCAGGAGGTGGCCGCTCTCTGTGCCGGCGCGCGGACGCGCGCCGGCACTCCACGCACACCCGGAGGACTCCACGCCCTGCGCCCGAAGGGGTTGCTCTGCCCGGCAGCGGACACCGCAGGGCCGTCCTGGCGCAGCGGCGGTAGCCCACAGCGGCAACAGCGGCGGTCGGGGAGCCGCAGCAACGGCGCACCACAGCCGGAGGTACTTTTTTCTGCTCTTCGGTTCGGAGATCGCTTAGTGTTCTCGCTGAACTGCGGGAACCGTCGGCCTTAGCCGCCGGCTTTCGCGGCAAGCTCGCGGAACAGCCATATCTTGGCCATTCGCCAATCGCGCGTAATCGTTTCCTCTGAGATTTCCAGCACCTCGGCCGTTTCTTCCACGCTGAGGCCGCCGAAGAACCGCAGCTCGACCACCCGGGCCTTCCGCGCATCGATTTTCGCCAGCGATGTGAGCGCCTCATCCAAAGCCTCCACCTCAACGCCTCGCGCCCTGGTCCCAAGCAAGGCCTCGTCTAGAGCGACCTCCACCTGTCCCCCGCCTCGCTTGGCGTAATTCCGTTTGCGCGCGTGATCCACCAGAATCTGCCGGATCATCTGCGAGCACAAGGCAAAGAAATGTGCGCGATTCTGGCAGCGGATGCCCCGTCCATGGACCAACTTGAGGTAAGCCTCGTGGGCCAGAGTGCCGGAGGATACGATTTGCCCGGCGGACTGGCGTCTCAACTGCCGCCGGGCAATCCCGCGGAGATCCGCGTACACCAGCGGCATCAGCTCATTTAGGGCTTCCTCATCCCCCTTGCTCCAAGCCACGAGCAAGCCGCTGATACCTTCGGGGCCCCGGGTCGTCATGTCGATGTAGCATAGCACCAAAATAAATCTCTCGCCTTGGTGACGGTTTTGGCGGCGGGTTCTCGTAATTCAGCTTGAAGGGCGCCGCTATCTGGCAACCCCGACTCGCAAGCCAAAAGGAGAAATGAAGATGACTCGTCACAAAAAGTACTTGCCAACGCTGTTTGCGTTGGTGCTGGCTCCGGCAGCCGTCGCGCAGCTCACGAGCTTCCAAGTGATCGACTACCCCGGGTCCAAGGGCACCATCGCCTATGCGATGAACGGCGCCGGCGACGTGGTCGGGAACTACAAGGATGAGAAGCTGCTCTCGCATGGTTTTTTGCTGAGAGGTGGCGAGTTCACGACGGTCGACTACCCCGGAGCCGCCCAAACCGCGCTGTTCGGGGTTAACGCAGGCGGCGACATCGCCGGGGTCTTAACCGATAGTTCCAACAAGCAGCACGGCTTCCTATTGAGCGGCGGCAAGTTCAAGACTATCGACGTCCCCGGCGCCGACCAGACCATGCCCTACGGCCTCAATTCAAAAGGCGATGTGACCGGGATGTACTTCCTGCCTGGCAACACCACCAAGCATTACGGCTTCGCCATGATTGGCGGGCGCTTTACAACGATCGATTATCCACTTCCGAATGACATGAGTTGCGGCTCGTGGATTGGCGACAGCGGCGAGGTCGCCGGACACGTTCAGGAAAAGAACGGCGCCTACCACGGGTATCGATGGACGGACGGCAAGTTCACGCTGATTGAGTTTCCCGGCAGCAAAACAGGGCAGTTCTGGGACAGCATCTATGATATCAACGCGGCGGGTGACCTTCTCGGCGCATATTCCGACGCCCGGGGCAAGCAGCGTGCGTTCCTGCTGAGCAAAGGCGTCTTTACAACCTTCGATGTGCCGGGATCCCAGCGCACGCGCGCCACCGCCATGAATAGTTCTGGCCAGGTAGTGGGTATGTTCGTGGACGGCGGTGGCGTGAATCATGGATTCCTGACCCGGGTAACCCCATCCTGGCAGGGCCAACTCCTAATGGTCGATGACGATGGCGCCGACTGCCCGGGGGCTCTGCATACCATTCAGGAAGCGGTGGCGGCGGCCCCCTCCGGCGCGACCATCCTGGTTTGCCCCGGTATCTACCGCGGTACCGTGAACATCATCGGTGAGGCCAAGAACGCCCTGAAGCTCATCGCCACCGGCGGTGAAAACGCGGTGGTCCTGCAAGGCGACTACACCGAGCGCGACGGCTTCCACCTGGAGAACGTGGGTAGCGTGCTGATCCGAGGCTTTACCGTCCGCGATTTCGGCACCCAAGCCACTACGGCGACCGATTGGGGCGTCGGCAACCTGATCTACCTGGAGAACGCCCACTACAACACCATCGAGCAAAACTGGCTGATTAACGGCGACATGATGGGTATCATGCTGATGGATTCGGGCCACAACTCTCTCTTGCAAAACACGGCTTTCGTGGACAACGCCAACCTGGCCAACTGCGGGATCCATGTGCAGGGGTCCAAGTCGGCCGGCAACGACATCCGCTTCAACATGACTTACGGCAACAAGTTCGCCGGAATCATGATCCGCGGCGCGGGCGCCGGCAACTTTGTCCGCGACAACACCGTGGTCGGCAACGGCCGGTACGGCATCGACGTCGAGAACACCAGCGAGATCTCGATCGAAGGCAACCGCGTCAGCTACAACCGCGGCTTCTGGGGCATGACCCCGGGCGGCCAGCAGCCCGGACTGGGCATCAACCTGGTGAACGTCAACCAGGCGACGGTCTTCGACAACCGGGCGCGGAACAACAGCGGCGTGGATCTGAACTGGGACGGCAAGGGCGAGAATCGGCTCGAAGCCAACGCCTGCGACAATTCGACGCCTGCGAGCGGCTGCGCCAGGTAGTGGCCAGGGCCCTCGTTGCGATTGCGGACTACACAAGCGCCCGCCGGACAGCCGGCCGGCAAGGTTTCCGCGGCGAGTAACCGCGGCGGAAGCAAGAAATAAGAGAAAGAAGAGATTGGGATACTGTGCCCCCTTGATGTTATGATTCCTCCGGGCCGGGAGTATGAGCATGGTGATCGAACGATGGCGTCAGATCGAAAGCCTGTTTCACGCCGCACACGAAAAAAACCGGCGAGGAGCGGGCGCGCTTTCTGGACGAAACGTGCAGCGGCGATCAGGCGCTTCGCCGCGAGGTCGAGTCGCTGCTTGCCAACGAGGATCTGGCGGCCAGCTTCCTCGAATCGGACGGGTCCGGTTCGCCTGCGACCGCTGCCCACGAGCCGGTGCCGCCGGGCGAGCGAATCGGACCTTACACCATCATGGAACTCCTCGGCGCCGGCGGCATGGGTCAAGTCTATAGAGCTCACGATAAACGCCTGGATCGCCATGTGGCTATCAAATTCCTTCCGCGTGTCATGACGGACGATCCCGCGGCCCGCGACCGGTTCGAGCGCGAGGCTCGCGCGGCCTCGGCTCTGAATCATTCGAACATCTGCACGGTTCACGATGTGGGGGAGTTTCAGGGACGCCCGTTCATCGTTATGGAACTGCTCGAAGGCCAGTCGCTCAAGGACCGCATTGCCCGAAGGCCCGTTCCGCTAGCCGAGTTCTTCGCGGTAACCCGCCAGGTCTGTGCGGCTCTTGAGGCGGCGCATGCCAAGGGCATCGTGCACCGGGACGTGAAGCCGGCCAATATCTTTGTCACCGAGGGCGGGCAGGTAAAGATCCTGGATTTTGGCCTGGCAAAGCGAGGCGAGGAGTCTGTCAGCGCCTCCGGTGCAAAGCTCCCCCAGACTGGGACCACTCGCGCGCCCTCTCTCACCGCCACCGGAACCGTCATGGGAACCCTCGCTTACATGTCCCCCGAACAGGCGGTGGGCGAGGAAGTCGATGCGCGCAGCGACATCTTTTCCCTGGGGGTTGTGCTGTATGAGATGGCCACCGGGCAGCCTCCATTCCGCGGCAAGACGCCCGCCGGACTGATGGGCTCGATTCTCACCGAATCGCCCGTGAAACCCTCAGCCGTGAACGCGGCGATCCCGCCCAAGTTGGACCGGGTGATTCTCAAGACGCTGGAGAAAGAACGCCAAGTCCGATATCAGTCCGTCGC
>JADGNS010000547.1 GCA_017883355.1 Candidatus Solibacter sp. | reverse complement strand
GGCCAACCGTTCGGTCGCGAGATGGAGTAAGTTATGCATGAGGTAGCCTGCGATGAATGAGAACATGACGAACGCGAACACAACGTCACGCCGCCGCTTCCTGACGGACAGCGGACGCATAGCCGGGGTGTCCACCCTGGCCGGCATGACCATCCCCTACGTCCATGCGGCGGGGAGCGACACCATTCAACTGGCGCTGGTGGGGTGCGGCGGACGCGGCACCGGCGCCGCGGACAATGCGCTCGGCGTGAAGAACGGCGCCATCAAACTGGTGGCCATGGCCGACGTGTTCCCTTCGAAACTCGCCGACAGCCACGGCAAACTGCGGCAGAAGTTCCCCACCCAGGTGGACGTGCCGGAGGACCAGAAGTTCATCGGCTTCGATGGCTACCGCAAGGCGCTCGATTGTCTCAAGCCCGGCGACGTCGCCATCTTCGCCACCCCGCCGGCGTTCCGCTGGGTGCATTTCAGCTACGCCATCGACAAGGGGCTGAACTCGTTCATGGAGAAGCCGGTCACGGTGGACGGCCCCACCACCCGCCGCATGCTCAAGCTCGGCGAGTTGAGCGTGCAGAAGAATCTCAAGGTCGGGGTCGGGCTGATGATCCGCCACTGCCGGGCGCGCCAGGAATTGCTCAGCCGCATCAATGACGGCCAGATCGGCGATATTGTGGCGATGCGCGCGTATCGCATGGGCTCGGGCGGCGGCACCGCTCCGCGCACGCCCGCCGGCACCACCGAACTGCTCCACCAGATCCGCCTGTTCCACGCGTTTCTGTGGGCCAGCGGCGGCGTTTTCAGCGATTACTTCATCCACCAGATCGATGAATGCTCCTGGATGAAAGGCGCGTGGCCGGTGGAAGCGCAAGCCCTGGGCGGGCGCCACTACCGGGGCGATTCGGTGGACCAGAACTTCGATACCTACGCCGTGGAGTACACTTTCCCCGACGGCGTCAAGCTGTTCTACGACGGCCGCAACATGCCCGGAGTCCACAACGAGTTCGCCAGCTACGTGCACGGCGCCAAGGGCTCAGCCGTCATCTCCACCTCGGCGCATACGCCGGGCCGCACGCGGATCTACAAGGGGCAGAAAATTCCGCGGTGGCAATCCGGGCAGACCGCGCCGGCGGAGGAAAACCTGCTCTGGGCTTACCCGCAGCCCGAACACTCGCCCTACGATTTCGAGTGGGAAGACCTGATCCAGGCGATCCGCGACGATAAGCCTTACAACGAAGTCAAACGCGGCGCCGAGGCCAGCCTGGTGGGCTCCATGGGCCGCATGGCCGCCCACACGGGGCAGCTCATCACCTTCGACCAAATGATGAATTGCGAACACGAGTTCGCTCCGGACGTCGATAAGCTGACCATGGATGGACCCGCGCCGTTGCGCGCCGGAGCGGACGGCAAGTACCCGGTGCCGCAACCCGGAATCGTGAAGAACCGGGAATACTGATCCGGTGGGATACCGCTCGCGGGCGCGCCAATGGAGCCGCACGGCGTTTGCCATGGCCGTGGTGTTTGGCACGTTGCCCCTGGCCAGCCGGATCTTCCTCGGCGGTTGGGGATTCGATGGCGCCGCGGAGATCGGGTGCCTCTGCCTGATCGCGGCCGTCTATTTTCACATTGTCAGCCGCCGGTTCCCGGCGGTCCCCGATCCGGCGACCATCCTGGAACGGGCCGGCGAGCGCGCATCGTCGGGCCGCGGCGATCGGGCCATCGCGCTGCTCACGGAAGGGATTCGCCTCAGCCCGCAACTGTGGCAGGCCTTCCAGTACCGCGGCGAGTTGTACCTGCGGGAGGAGGACCAGATGGATGCGGCTCTCCAGGACTTTTCGGAAGCCATCCGCCTGGCGCCCCGGGAACCGCACCTGTACGTGTTGCGCGCGCGCGTCTACAGTCTGCTGGGCGACGAGTCGTCCTCGCGCAGCGACTACGCGAAGGCGGCTGAGCTGACCGGAGAAGGTCCGCTGACGGTAGAGCAATAGTCGTGTTAGGATGCGGTTTTAAGAGGGCCTTTGATGAAAGTGGAAGACGAGTTTTTCGACGTGCTTCAGAACCTTGAGTGGGCGATCGTGAACGAGTTTCGGCAGGACCGGTCCATCCTCGACCTGGATGCGCGCGATGCTGCCAACGCCCTGGTGCGGCGCTATGAGGCGGAGTCGGAATCGCGTAGCGGGACCGGCGCGCCGCTGTCGGACCGCGCCGGACGGATCTTCGAAGCCGTACGGCGGATTTGCGAATGGCGCCTCGGGCGGGTGCCTGCGCCGGATGGGAGGACAGCCGAATCGGACACACCGTTGACCGTGGCGGAACTTGTGCCCTGCCTCAAGCGCATTCGTAAATCGATTGATTATTGGACCAAGCGTAACGGACGTCAGGGGTACCTCGATTTCGTTTCTGAATACGTGCGCTGACCGCGGCGCGGGAGAGAAAGGTGCATCTGGATAACAAGGGCGCTTTGACGAAGCGCGTGCTGCAGGCGGCGGAAGACGCCCTGGCGGACCACGGCTACGCTAGTTTGATCGATCTCTTCACCGGGATGAGGCTCCTGTCGCCGGTGCATGTCGAATCCTGGCGGAAAGGGCGCATCGAGTTCCTGGAGCCTATGATTCAGGGCAGTCCGGAAAAGATCGCGTTCGCCCAGTCCGTATTCTGGCAGTGGGCGCGTGAAAAGGGCCTGCAGCCCAGCGAGACCCGCTACTTGCGCGCGGGGCGTGACGGTCCCGTGGACCTGCGATTCACCGGGAGCGGAGATCCGAAAATCGAGAAAATTTGCCGCACCCATTTCATTTCGCCGGCTCTCACCGAACGCAAGCGGGAGAAGTTGGAAGAGAAGTTGAGCGCCGCGCCGCGGCCGGTGGTGTTTGAGATTCTGCGCGATTCGGAGTGTACGGAGTGCGGCGCTGAACTTCCCAAAGGCAGCATGCTCTTCCTGGAGAAGGAACAGGCGCTGTGCCTGCCGTGTGCCGGCATGGGCGAACTCGAGTTTCTGCCGGCGGGAGACACGGCGCTGACGCGCCGCGCCACGAAATACAGCGGCAAAACGGCTACGGTGGTGCGCTTCAGCCGGTCGCGCGGGCGCTACGAGAGGCAGGGCATTCTGGTGGAGAGTGCCGCCATCGAGAAGGCCGAGAGCGAGTGCACGCTGGATGCGGACGACCGGGCCCAGGCGCGGGCGCGCGCGGCCAAGCTGCGCGTACGGCAGGATGAAGAATTGGTGGAGCAGATGACCGGGCGGATTCTGGCCCTGTTCCCCCGCTGCACGCCGCGCGAGGCGCGCGCCATCGCCGCACACACCGCCGCGCGAGGCAGCGGACGCGTCGGCCGGAGCGAGGCCGGACGCAAGCTGGAAGAGCGCGCTTTGATGCTGGCAGTCGGCGCCGCCGTCCGCCACAACCACACGAAGTACGACGACCTTCTGGCCCGTGGCGTGGACCGCGGCGATGCCCGACAACGCGTCGGCGAGCAAGTGCGGGAAATTCTGGCCGCGTGGCAGGGCGCGTCTCACGCCGACGCCGAGTGAGGCGGTGGACAGACCATCGTTTTCTGTGGTCTGTCTTGCTTCGCCGAATCACCACCAGGAGTTGACGACAGAAGGCGATCGTCTGTCCCACAAAGCCGACCGGACTACCTCGGCAGATCCATCGCGGGGTTGCGGCCGAAGAATCCCCAGGGGACCAACTGAAATCCGGCGGCGTGGACCGGCATGACGGGCCAGTCTTCGGGGCGCGGGTTATGCGTAACGCCCATGGTGTACCACAGCACGACGTCCTGGTTGTGGAGGGGGCGGTTGGCGGCGGCCCAGCGGGGCAGGCCATCGCCGCCGGGGCTCTGGTTGGGGTAGTTGCCGCCCGCATAGATTTCACCGGCCTGATAGGGAGTCGCCCACACGTGCGAATTGAGGAACGCGGCGCGTTTGCGGACCCAGCTATCGGGTTGCGCGAACGGGACCGCGTTTTCGCCGGGGAGCAGGGCGTAGCCGGTGGCGTGGCCGAGCGGGTTGCGCGCGCTGGGGTTGGTCACGATCCATTTGCGGCTGGTGGAAAGTTCCAGGTTGCGCTGCGCTTCGCTTTCCGTGCGCAGTTCGGTCTCCTCCATCTGGAAGGCGCCGCCATAGGGGTTCGCGGGACCCGTGGGAACGGGCACGCTGTTCATTTCGAGCACGCGATTGGGCAGCGGTCCATCCACGTCCAGATCCAGCCGGAAGGTGAAAAAGTGCTGGTGGTGCGGGGCTGCCAGGTTCTTGCCAACCATGTGGCTGTAGGCGTCGTGCGCCCCCTCGGCGACCGCTTTGGCCGCCATCACTCCGGTGAGCGACACGCGCATTTCGAGGCTGCCGTTCTGGTGGAAGATCCAGTCGAAGCCGTAATCGTAGTTGCCGACGGTGGAGACGAAACCGAGCACCAGGTCGCGCGCGCGCCGGGCCTGGTAGTCATGCTTCCAGGCGATGCCACCATCGCGCTCGTAAAGCGCGATGGCGCGGGGAACGGGCACGGGGCGGCCTTCGGGATCGGACATCACGGCGTCGAATACCGCGCAATTCTGGGGGCAATCCACGCCGGGTTTCAATGG
>JADGNS010000546.1 GCA_017883355.1 Candidatus Solibacter sp. | reverse complement strand
GGCACGCCGCCGATGCGGATGTGGAGCTGGCTGGGATCGGTCAGCGGCGCCGCGCCGTTGAAGACCTGGCCGGCCGGAACCGCCGGGCTGGTGGGTCCGAAGCCGCTGCCGTAAATCAGCAGAGTCTCGCCGGGCTGTGCCGCTCGCGTTACAGCGCCGCCATAGAAGCCCGCCGGCACCACCAGGACACCATCGGTATGCACCGCCGCGACATATTTCCCTTGCGCGAAGAAACCGGGTGCGTAGGGTAGCAGGGTGGCCGAGCCCGTGGCCGTGCCCAGCGAATTGGTGACCTGCACCTGGACCAGGCCGGCGGCGACGTCGGTGGGCGCCTGCACGTTCAACTGTCCCGGGGTGATGCCGTAGACCGCCGCATCCCTGCCATTGATCTTCACGCTCACGCCGTCGAGCGACAGGGGCAGACTCGTGCCCGTGAAATCCGAATCCCGCCATAGGCGGCTCGAGGCCGACAGGTTGGTTCCGTAAATCGACACCCAGGAGCCGCTCTCGATGCCGGCCTGGCCGGTGGCGCCGGCGACGCCGGTAATGGTCATGCCTGGCGCGGCCAGCGGACCCAGTTGCGCCGCCGCCATCTGCGCGCCGATATAGTCGCCCAACTCGCCGGCCGCGGGCGTTTTGCACTCTCCGCCGGAGCAGCGCGCCTCGTGGCTCTGGGGATCGTAGGTCCCGGTGAACTTGAAGTACTCGAAGCGGCGGATGACCGACTGGTTGCCCTTGCCCAGCGGCTTGCCGTGTTGCAGCGCGCCGTTGCCGGCCTTCTTGGGATTGTTCTGCAACAGTTCCCACTCGGTCTCCACCTGCGCCGCGCCCTGCGGCACCGCGGGATCGTCGGTGAGGAGATGGTTGAGCTCGGCGCGGTCGGGGGATTCGCTTTCATAGACCTTGACCCACACCGCATCGCCGAACTGGGCGCGCACCGGCTTGGGCGCCTCCAGGACCGCTTGCACGACTGCCGCGCCTCCGGCCACCGCGGGCGGCATCACGCTCCACAGCGGTGCCGGGATGCTCACATTCGTGCCGAAGGGCGTCAGGGCCCCGGGGGTGTTGGCGTCGGCGACGAGCCAGTGGTACACCGTGGCGGTGGGGGCTTTGAGCAGCCCGACGCCAAAGTGCTCACAGCCGCTCGAGAGATAGCCGGGCGCGCCGCCGGTCCAGCAGGAGTGGCCCGCCGTGGGCGTGATGCTCGGCGGAACTGGGGTGCCGGTGGTAAACGTCTTGGAGACCGTATCGTAGGAGCTCTGATAGCGCACATAAACGCCGCCGGGGAAATCCACCGCGGCGGGGGTGCCGTAACGGATGT
Source organism: Candidatus Solibacter sp. (assembly GCA_017883355.1). Lineage (GTDB taxonomy): Bacteria > Acidobacteriota > Terriglobia > Bryobacterales > Bryobacteraceae > Solibacter. Next base: position 3,260 of record JADGNS010000546.1, on the reverse strand, counting down.
AAGGGGCACCGAAGGTATAGGAGAGATCCTTGCTGGTGATGCCGTCGAACTCGATTTCAAAACCGTGGGTTTGCTGACCGGTGTCGTTGAAGACGTCGAAATTGCTCAGCGTGCCGTACAGGGTCTGGGCCGATGCCGGAGCAGCGCAGAGGAACAACGCTAATGCCGCGGCCTGAATCGCGAAGACGAAGCTCGAATGGATACGTTTCATAAGTTGACTCCCGTCCAGATAGACCCTGCGCTCCCTGTCTCCGGAACAGAAATGTTTGCGATGTGGCATAAGGCTCCGCCTTGTGCGGGCGGGCGGAGCCCGCCTGGTCGTAGGCACTGCCGGGGCACAGTCCGCTTCTTCGCTCGGATGCACAAGGCGGAGCCTTATGCCACGCGGAATATGACAATGTGGTGAGTGGGCCGTCTATTCGACAATGAGCAATCTCGCCCAGAACGTTCGCTTCGCGCTGCGGGTATTTCGGCGGGCGCCGGGATTTGCTGTCGCGGCGGTGCTGACGCTGGCCGCGGGAATCGGCGCCAATACCTCCATTTTCTCCGTCGCCAACGCGCTCTTGCTGCGCCCCCTGCCTTACCGGCAACCCGACCGCCTGGTGCTGATCGACGCGCGCCGCCAGGGCAGTGCCAACATCAGCCAGGGGCCGCTTTCGGTGCCGCGCTTTGAGCAGGTCGAGCAGCGCAACCGCTCCTTCGGCGCGCTCGCGGCGTTCACCCCCGAGGTCTTCAACCTGACGGGCAGGGGCGATCCCGAGCAGATTCCCGCGGCGCGCGTTTCCTGGAGATTCTTCGAAGTGCTGGGCATTGCGCCCGCCAAAGGCCGCAGTTTCCGCGCCGCGGAGGATAAGCCGGGCGGCGACCTGGTGGTGATGATCTCCGACGCGCTGTGGCAGCGCCGGTTCGCCCGCGACGCCAGCGTGATCGGCCGCACGATCACACTGGATTCCAGGGACTACACCATCGTCGGCGTGCTGCCGGCGGATTTCCGGTTTGCGTTTTTCGGCCCCACGATGGACATTGTGGCGCCCCGCGTGTTCGAACTGAATTCGCTGAACCCGGGCATGGTGCAGGCCGGAGTTGGGTTTCTGAACCTCGTCGCACGCCTCAACCCGGGCGCGAGCGTGGCGGGCGCGCAGGCGGACCTGGACCGCCTGTCGGCGCAGTATCGCGCGGAAAACCCGAAGATGCCCGATTCCGACCCCGGCCTGGTGGTCCATGCCGGCAACTTGGGCGACGAAATGGTGTCGGGTGTCCGCACGGCGGTGCTGGTGCTGTTCGGCGGGGTTTCGCTCGTGTTGTTGATTGCGTGCGCCAACGTGGCCAGCTTGCTGCTTTCGCGCGCCTTGGGGCGTAAGCGCGAGATCGCGGTGCGCATGGCGGTGGGCGCCACGCGCGGCGGGCTGATCCGGCAGTTGCTGACCGAGAGCCTGATTCTGGCGCTGCTCGGCGGGGTGTTGGGCGCCGTGCTGAGTTCGTGGGGGACGCGCGCGCTGGCCTCGCTGGCGGAGGGGACGCTGCCGCGGGCGGCGGAGATCCGCGTAGACGGCGGAGTGCTGCTCTTCACGCTAGCGATCTCCGTATTCGCCGGCTTCGTCTTCGGGCTGATGCCGGCGCTACAGGTTTCGCGTCCCGACCTCAACGCGGTGTTGCGTTCGGAAGGCCGCGGGTCCACCGGCGGGCGCCGCCACAACGCGCTGCGCAACCTGCTGGTGGTGTCGCAGGTGGGCCTCTCGACGGTACTGCTGATCGCCGCGGGCCTGCTGCTGCGCAATTTCGTGCAATTGAGCGCGGCGAGTCCGGGGTTCGACTCGCACCGGCTGCTGACTGTGGGCATCACTCTGCCGCCGGCGCGCTATCCGGATGGTCCCCGCCGCGTGGCGTTCTTCAATGAACTGTTGCGGCAGGTTCGGGCCTTGCCCGGAGTGCGCGGCGCCGCCGGTACCACGGCGCTGCCGGTGAACGCCGTCCGGTTCTCCATGGCGTTGCCGGACGGGCAGCCGGTGGTCCCGTTGGCCGAGCGTCCCATATTCAACATTCAACAGGTGACGCCGGCTTACGCGGCGGCGATGCGCATCCCCATCCGCTTCGGCCGCGAGTTCACCGACCGCGACGACGCCCAAGCGCCGCGCGTCGTGATGGTGAACGAGGCGCTGGCCCGCCGCTACTGGCCGCGGCAGAACCCGGTGGGCAAACACATCCTGGTGGGACGCCAACCTGCGCCGTCGGAGATCGTCGGCGTGCTCGGCGACGTGCCCAACCTGGCAGTCGGGAAGGACCCGCAGCCGGAGATTTACCTGCCGTTCGCGCAGATTCCCTTTGCCACGCAGAACCTGATCGTGCGCACGGCGGGCGATCCGCGGAGCCTGTCGGCGGCGGTGCGCGCGCGCGTCCTGGCGCTCGACCGCGATCAGCCGGTGACCGGAGTCCAGAGCATGGACGAGGTGCTGGAGGCCGGCGCCGCCCAACCGCGTTTCACCACCTACCTGCTGGGCGGGCTTTCCGCGACGGCCTTTCTGCTCTCCCTGGTGGGCATCTACGGGGTGATCGCGTATTCGGTGGCCGAACGCACGCAGGAGATGGGGATTCGCATCGCTCTGGGCGCGGAAGGGCGGGACATCCTGCGCCTCGTGCTGGGACACGGCCTGGTGTTGGCCGGAACTGGAATCGTCATCGGCCTGGCGGCGGCGTTTGCGCTGACACGGCTGATGTCGAGCCTGCTGTATCGCGTGAGTGTGACCGACCCCGTCACTTTCATCGCGGGCCCGGCGTTGTTCGCGGCGGTGGCCCTGGTGGCGAGCTATCTTCCCGCGCGGCGCGCGATGCGCGTGGACCCGGTGATCGCGCTGCGGGCGGAGTGAAGGTGTGGAAGAATGGGTACAACAGTTGGGTTTTCCCACTGCCCGGATCCACTATGACCACGAAGCTCACTCTTGACCAGGCCGGGCGAGTTCTGATTCCTAAGGCATTGCGCCAAGAACTTCACCTGCGCCCCGGTGACACGCTTGAGCTCGAAAGCGAAAGCGGCGAAATCACTCTTCGGCCTGTGCATCCCAAAGCCCTGCTCACGAAGGAGCACGGCGTTTGGGTTTATCAGGGCGAACCTTCCGACGCTTCGATTGCCGACCTCATCGACCAGAACCGGGAAAGCCGCATCCGCGAGCCGCGTCCATGAAGGAATTCTTCGACACGTCAGTACTTGTGGCGGCTTTTTGGGGCGGTCACCGGGACCACCCGGCGGGCCCTCGCGAGGGCCC
>JADGNS010000545.1 GCA_017883355.1 Candidatus Solibacter sp. | reverse complement strand
AGAAGCGCCCGCGCAACTGGCTGCTGAAGGCCGCGCAGGCGATGGAGAAATCGGTGCTGGCGGATTTCAGGGCGCAGGGGAAATAACGGTGGGACAGACCATCGCCTTGCGTGGTCTGTCGTGCCTGGCTGACAACAGTCCTACTCGACGCGGTAGTTGGGGGCTTCCTTGGTGATGATCACGTCGTGCACGTGACTTTCGCGCAGGCCCGCCGAGGAGACGCGCAGGAAGCGCGCCTTGTGCTGCAACTCCTGGATGTCGCGCGCCCCGCAGTATCCCATGCCGCTGCGCAATCCACCCACCAACTGGTAGGCCAGATCGGCGAGCGGACCCTTCGCCGCCACGCGGCCCTCGATGCCTTCCGGCACCAGTTTCCCGCCGGCCTCCTGCGCGTAGCGTTCCGAACTGCCCTGCGACATGGCGCCCATCGAGCCCATCCCGCGATAGGTCTTGAAGGTGCGGCCCTGGAAGAGGATGGTCTCCCCCGGACTCTCATCGGTGCCGGCCAGCAGGCTGCCGATCATTACGCAGTCCGCGCCCGCGGCGATGGCCTTGGTGATGTCGCCGGAATACTTGATGCCGCCATCGGCGATCAGGGGCACGCCGCCCTCGCGGGTGGCGCGCGCGCACTCGCTGATGGCGCGGATCTGCGGCACGCCCGCGCCCGACACCACGCGCGTGGTACAGATGGACCCCGGCCCGATGCCCACCTTGACGCCGTCGACGCCGAGCGAGATGAGTTCCTTGGCGCCTTCGTAGGTGGCCACGTTGCCGGTGAGCAGTTGCACCTCGGGGAACTTGCTCTTGATGCTCTTCACGGCGTTCATCACCCGCGAGCTGTGTCCGTGGGCGGTATCGATGGCGATGACGTCCACCTTGCGCGCGATGAGTTCCTGCGCGCGTTCCATATAATCGCCGGTGGCGCCGATGGCCGCGCCGACGCGCAGCCGTCCCTGGCTATCCTTGGCGGAATTCGGATACTTCAACTTCTTCTGAATGTCCTTGACCGTGATCAGGCCCTTGAGCGCGAAGTGTTCGTCCACCACCAGCAATTTTTCGACGCGATGTTTGTGCAGGATGGCCTCGGCCTGTTCCAGCGTGGTGCCCACGGACACCGTGACCAGGTTTTCCTTGGTCATGACTTCGGAAATCGGCAGGTCGAAGCGGTTTTCGAAACGCAGATCGCGATTGGTGAGAATGCCCACCAGGACGCCGTTCTTGGTGACCGGCACGCCGGAGATGCGGTAGCGCGTCATCAGCGCCAGCGCGGCCGAAATCGGCTCGTCGGGACCGATCGTGATGGGGTCCACGATCATGCCGCTCTCGCTGCGTTTGACCTTGTCCACTTCCGCGGCCTGCCGCTCGATCGACATGTTGCGATGCACGATCCCGATGCCGCCCTGCTGCGCCAGCGCAATCGCCAGGTGCGATTCCGTCACCGTATCCATGGCGGCGGAGACAATCGGAATATTGAGCCCGATCTCGCGCGTCAGGCAGGTGCGAGTATCCGTTTCGGCCGGGACCACTTCGCTGCGGGCCGGCTCGAGAAGAACGTCATCGAAAGTCAGACCCTCAGGGAGTATGTCTTGGATCATAAGGATTCTTTACATAATAGCGTGAAGGCCGCCGCCGCGTGATAGCTTGGAACCCATGAACTGGCTTGGCTGGGCTCTGCTGTCGGCGCTGTTTGCGGCATTCACCGCGATTTTGGCGAAGATCGGAGTGGCGGGAGTCGACGCCACGCTGGCAACCGCCGTGCGGACCTGCGTAGTGCTGGTATTCACCTGGATTATGGTGTGGGTGAGCCCGGCCGCCGGCGGGTTGAGCGGCTTGACTCCGCGGAACTGGGGATTCCTGGCGCTCTCCGGGATCGCCACCGGGCTTTCCTGGCTGTGCTACTTCCGGGCACTGCAGATGGGCCAAGCCTCGCGCGTGGCGCCGATCGACAAGCTGAGCGTCGCGCTGGTGATCGTGTTGGGGACTCTGGTGCTGGGGGAGCGCATGACGTGGGCCAAAGGCGTCGGCGGCCTGCTGATTGTGGCCGGGGCGGTGACGATCGCCCTCGATCGGTGAAGGGCAGCAAGGCGCCACTCGAATTTGGTATACTACGGGTTCGAACTACTCAGGAGATTTCTGTCTTATGGCACAAGTTTGCGATATATGCGGTCGCGGGCCTCAGTTTGGCAACCGCATCAGCCACGCTCATAACGTCACCAAGCGCCGCTGGAATATCAACCTGCAGTCGGTGCGCGCCTTGGTCAAGGGCGCCGGAAAGCGACTGCGGGTCTGCACGTCGTGTATTCGGGACGGCAAAGTTCAGAAAGTCGCCTAGCTTCCCGATTTTCCTCTCACCACCTTTCCACTTCATCTGAGAGTCTGGCCCTCTACTTGCCATTGCTAGCGGCATCCAGGACAGTTGCTTTACGTAACTCCTTGGAAACGCGAGTGCAGGAGGGGTCCGATGCCGCGATTGGAAGTGATGGTGAGTGAAATGCCGCTGCGGGGGCTGGGGCAATCCGCGGTTTCCGATGGGTCACTTGGCGCAAGGTGGAATCCGCAAGCTGTGGACTCGCGCCAGATGCCTGCCAAGCCGCCACGCAAGCGGCCCTGCTGCAAGACCTGTGGTGGCGGAAGTTGTGTGGGAACCTGCAAGTTCTGAGTTTTCACGCCACGCGGCCGCTAGCCGCCGATAGAGTAGCGTTTCATCTTGTTGATCAACCCCTGGCGGCTGAGACCTAACAGCCGGGCCGCCTGCTGCTGATTGCTTCTCGTCTCCTGCAACGCTTCGGCGATCATCCGCTGTTCCATCTCCGCCACGGCTTTCTTGAGGGATTGGAGCCGGACGGGTTGAGTGGCGGGCTGATCGCGGCCCGGGCTCGGGATGCCCTCCCAAAGGTCCTCTTCGTCGATCACATTGAGGCGGGCGCAGGCCGCCAGGCGCATCACTTCATTGCGCAATTGCCGGACGTTGCCGGGCCAGGGTGCGCTAACCAACTTGCGCAGCACCACGGGAGCGAACTCCATGTCGCCGCGCCCCGTCTCGCGGCAGTACTCCTTCAAAAAGTGATTCGACAGGAGGGGGATTTCCTCGCGGATCTCGCGCAGCGGCGGCATGTGCAGGTGGATGACCTTGATGCGGTAGTAGAGATCCTCCCGGAAGGTGCCTTTGGCGATTTCGGCCTCCAGATCCTTGTTGGTGGCCGCCAGAAGCCGCACGTCGACGGCGATGGGACCGCGCCCGCCCACCCGCTCCAGGACGCGTTCTTGCAGCACGCGAAGAATCTTGGCCTGCGCGGTCAGGCTGAGGTCGCCGATCTCGTCCAGAAACAACGTGCCGCCGTCGGCCTTCTGGAACTGGCCCACGCGCGAATTCACGCCGGTGGCAACGCCCTTCTCGATGCCGAAGAGCTCGCTTTCCAGAAGCGTCTCGGGCAGGGCGGCGCAGTTGAGGGCGATAAACGGCTTGCGTGCGCGAGGGCTGTTGTAGTGGAGGGCCTTGGCGGCGAGTTCCTTCCCGGTGCCGCTTTCGCCGGTGATGAGAACGTTGACCACGCTGTCGCGGATGCGCTCCACCAGACGCACAATCTGCTGAATGCGCTGGCCGGTGCCGATGATGCCGTGACTGGCATAGCGGTTTTCGACCTCGCGCCAGAGGTGGGCGTTCTGCTGCGTCAACTCGTCCTGGTTGCGGCGCAGCTCGCCGATCAATTGGGCGGTTTCGATGGCGACCGCGGCGTGCGAAGCGAGCGCGGCCAGAGACTCCTCGTCGCGGGCGCCGAAGACGCCGCTGCGCTTGTTGAGCGCCTCGAATGCGCCGAGGATATCTCCATGCTGATTGCGCACGGCGACGGCCAGGACGTTGCGCGTCCGGTAACCGGTCCGGTCGTCGATGGCGGTGTAGAAGCGCGGGTCGCTATAGGCGTCGCGGACGTTGATGGTGTTGCCGGTCAGGGCGGTGTTGCCGGCGATGCCGCGGCGCGCGTCGAAGCGCAGGATTTCCTCGCTGCCGAGCGCTACCTTGGACCACAATTCGTTGCGTTCGCGGTCCAGCAGGAAAATGCTGGCGCGCTCGCAATCCAGCAGGCTGGTAGCTTCGCGGGCAATGAGATCGAGCAGGGCGCTAAGGTCGCGCTGCGAGTTCATCTTTTGCGAGATGGCGAGAATGGCGGCCAACCTCTGATCCAATTCCGGCTGTGGAAACGCACTCATGCGAACCTAGTTTACCTCACCACGGGGCTTGTGACCACGAAGTAGACAGGAGCGTCTACAAGGTAGACGAAGTCCGCGGAGGCTGACATCGTGAATTCTCGGCTGAAGTACTGATAACAGGTAGTTTAATCGTCTTTTGCCGAACTGGCGCTGACCGTGCAATATCTGGTTGGTGCGGTATGAGGTCCCCATCGGAGGCAGCCCCGGGGACGTTTTATCGGAGGGACCCCTGGGGCTGAGTGGGGCCGCACCGCACCCTTTCCAGCGGGCGTCGCATCGTTAATCTCAATGTATGTCCACAGAGCGAAGTACCCGCGATTCACGATCGAGCGCACGCCGTTTGCTGTCTGGCGCGCAGAAATCCGCTGTGGGG
>JADGNS010000544.1 GCA_017883355.1 Candidatus Solibacter sp. | reverse complement strand
AAAATAAGGCGCTGAGCGATGCCGGACGCCGGCAGTTGCAGCGCATCGTGGACCAGAAGCGCCAGATCGCCGAGAACGACCGCGCGCTGCAGGACGCCAATACGCAGACGAGCACCTTGACGGCCGATGAGGACCGCGTGCGCCGCAATATTCAGAGTCTCAATACCGTGGCCGGCCAGCAGCAGCAGGTGCAGACCTACGCGCGGCAGCTCGACGGGCAGGAACAGCAACTGGCCGCGCTGCGCGACAAGCAGGCGGAACTGCAGAAGAAGAGGACGGCGCTACAGAGCGAGTTGGACAAGCTGGTGGAGGCGCTGACGTTCTGAACAAAAAGCGCTCCCTAACGGTCGCGGCTCGGATTAGCAGCGGCTCCAATCAGAGCCGCGACCGTTAGGGAGCGTTTTGTCAGTTCAGTACCCCTGCCGCTTTTCCACCACGTTCTCGAGCGGCTGGCCCGCGGCGAAGCGGTCGAATTGGGCGAGGAAGAAACGCATGGCCCGCTCGGTCCAGTCGGGAGTGTGGTCGGCGCAGTGCGGGGAGAGCAGGACGTTTTCCAGGGTGTAGAACGGATGGCCGTCCGGCAGGGGTTCGGTATCGAAGACGTCGAGGGCGGCGCCTTTGATGCGCTTTTCGGAGAGGGCGCGCACCAGGGCGGCTTCGTCGATCACTGGCCCGCGTCCCAGGTTGATCACCACGGCGCTGGGTTTCATGGCGGCGAATTCGGCTTCGCCCAGCATGCCGCGAGTCTCGGGGGTCAGCGGCGCCGCGGCGACGATGTAATCCGATTGCGCGAGCATTTCCAGTCGGCCGGCGGGCGGGAAGATCTGGTCCACCAGCGGGTCCGCTTGATCCGGGGAGGGCCCGCGGCGCTTGACCGCCAGGACCCGCATGCCTATGGGCCGCACTCGCGCCGCTACCGCGCGGCCGATATCGCCGTAGCCCAGGATACCCACCGTCTGGCCGGCGATTTCGACGATATCGAAGGGTTCCCAGCGGCCGGCCTGCTGGTTGCGGTTCATGCGCCGGAAATCCTTGGCGAAGTACAGAATCGCGCCCAGGGCAAACTCGCCGAGCGGCTGGCTGAAGACGCCGCGCCCGTTGGTCAAGGGCACCGGGCTCTCCGCCAGTTCCCCGAACAGCACCCCATCGAGACCGGCGGAGCGCGAATGCACCCAGCGGGCTTTGGGGCACATGGCGAACACGTCGCGCAGCAACTGGCCGGCGAGCGACCAGCTCAAGATGACGGTGGCGTCCGCCGCCAGGCGCTCGAAGGCCTCCACCGAATTGCCCACCGCGATGTTGGTTTCGGGAGGCAGTAGCGCCAGAAGCTTCAAGTCGGGGTCGGCGAGATCCGCCGACAATACCAAGACCGTGTGAATGTCCATCAGGAGAAAGCTAACACAACTTTGGGGCCGACCGCTCCCTCACGGTCGCGGCTCCGATCGGGGCCGACCGTCAGCAGGCGGTTTCCCGATGCACCACCGTAAATCCGAACGTGACTGCCTGGGCCGCCTACCGCTTGTGGGCCGAGAACCTTTCCGCTGCCGGGTCGTAGGTGAACGTGTAGAGGACATGGGTCGCGTTGAGGATCATGACGCGTTTCCAAGCCGCCGCAATGTCATGGGCGACCGTGGGATCCAGGGCGACAAAGTGGCCGGTGACTTCTTCCGGCATGTCTCGGATTACATCCGGGAGCGTGGCCTCGCCATCGAGTTCCACCAACTCGGGCGTCGGTTTCAGGGCGTTGTTCAGATAAACGGAAATGCTTTGAGGCGCCATAAGGATAGGGCCCCCTTCGGTCAGTGAGTGTAGCACGGGGACGAGGCCAGCGGTTGGGGACTTCAGATGAATGCACTTTAATACCAAAGTGCGGCACTGCCCTTGCGAAATCCGTTATCCTTTACTCCAAGACGACTGAAAGGTCGCACTTCCACTTCAGGAGAAATACGCATGAAAAAACTGATGACGCTGATGCTCGGCCTGTCGCTTGCACTCGGCTGCGTGGCCGTCTCGTTCGCTCAGGACACAACCACCACAAAGAAGAGCAGTAAGAAGAAAGCGCCCAAGAAGAAGGCCCCTAAGACCCCCAAGAAGGACGGCGGTAAGTAGTAGGAACCGCGGGCCAGTCCAGTCCCACCGGGCCTGCCACGCTATCCCCGGGCAGGCCCGGCTACTGCAAGTTGCGACCCTATCCCCCGCCGTGCCGCCCGGCCCGCCCCTGCCTGGCATGGTGCGTCACCCGAATGAGCGTCGTCCACACGATACCCGCCGCATATCCGGCCAGCACGTCCGTGGGGTAATGCACGCCCAGGTACACCCTGGACAGGCCGATGGTCAGCGTGCACCCCAGCGCCGCGCTCCACATCGCGATTTTGGCCGCCAGGGGCCACTCGTCGCGGATCAGGATCTCGGCCAGGCACAGGAAAAAACAAAAAGACACAAAGGCGTGGCCGCTGGGAAAACTGTAGGTGGAGGGCAGCGGATAGTCAAACCAGGGGTCGGGACGAGTCCGGTGGAAGAAGAGTTTCATGGACTCGCTGACCAGGTTGGCGCCCGCCACGGCCACGGCAAACAGAACGGCTTCCCGCTTGCGGGCCGCGCGCGCCAGCAAACACACAATCAACACGCCCCCCGGCCACAGTCCCCATCCGCCGCCCGCCTGGCTCGCGGTCTTCATGACGAAGGTCAGCCACGGTTGGGCGAAGGCGTGGACCGCGTCGCGGCCGGCCGTATCGAACCCTGGAGGGACGTTGTGCGAAGCGAGCCAGGCGAGCCAGGAGAAAAGGAGCCCTCCGCTCAAGGCGATGGCCGCGTCGCGGGCTGGGTGAAACCTGGATCGGAGCACTAATACTACTTTGCCTCCGTCCGGGCGTCCACCGAACCCGCGCAGGCCGACTTAGGCGGTCTTAGGAGGTCTTAGGCGGGCGCCGACGTGCGTTGTATCACATTCAGTAGTACTGTACAGGAGATTTCCTCGGAACCAACTCCAGTTACAAACGAACTATGTATATAGCAGGATGCCGCTGTGTGTATGAGCCGGCCCGAAGCACCTGGGTACATGGAGGGGTCCCAATGAAATCGTTACTGGTACTGGTGCTCTGTACCGTGGCCGGCCACGCGCAGGTCAACATCCTCACCGCCAACGGAAACAACGACCGTACCAACGCTAACTTGCAGGAGACGCAACTTTCGGCGGCAACCGTAAGTTCCTCTACTTTTGGCAAGTTGGGGGTCTTTGGGGTGGATGGCCAGGTATATTCGCAGCCGCTGTATGTCAGCGGCCTGGGGATTTCCGGCAGGGGAACACGCAACGTGGTGTTCGTGTCGACCATGCACAACAGTGTGTATGCCTTCGATGCCGATGCGATGTCGCCCATCGCGATGCTGTGGCAGGTCAACCTTGGGACGTCGGTTCCGGCCCCGCTCCTGTTCGGGCAATGGGGCGATATCGCCTTCGAGGTCGGCATCCTGAGCACCGGCGCGATCGATTTGCAAGGCGGGGTCCTGTACGTGGTGGCAGACACTTTCGAAGGCGGTGTGCCGGCCTTTTATCTGCATGCGCTAGACCTCGGGACCGGCGAAGAGCGCCTAAACGGTCCGGTGAAGCTGACTGCGTCGGTGCCCGGGACCGGCTCGGGCGGGCGCGCGGATGGAACCATCCCGTTCGATCCGATGCAGCACATCCAGCGCCCCGGTCTGCTGTTGGCCAACAATTCGGTATACGTCTCCTTCGGATCCCACGGCGACCAGGATCCATACCACGGTTGGATGCTGCGCTACGACGCCTCGGATTTACGCCGCCAGCTCGGTGTGTACATGACTACGCCGGATGGCAACGCGGGAGCGATCTGGCAATCGGGGCGCGGTCCGGCCGCCGATGCGGAGGGGGATATCTACGTCGTGACCGGCAATGGCGACTACGACGGAAGCAGGAACTTCGGCGAGAGCTTCGTGAAGGTGTCCGCCGCGGCATCCGCCACGCTGGATTGGTTTACCCCTGTGGATTGGAAATCGATGTCCGATACTGACTTCGACCTTTCCGCCGGCCCCGCCCTGGTCACGGGCACGCATACCGTCATCGGCGCCGATAAGGGTGGCCAGCTATACGTGATCGACGGTGACGGCATGAGTGAGGAGGGCGGGGCCACGCTGATCGCGGCATCGGCCGGATCGATCTTCAATTTCGCCGTGTGGAGCGGCAGCGGAACCGCCAAAGTTTACATTCAAGGCGAGGGGGAACCGGTGAAGTGTTTTCAGGTCACCGGTAACGACGTGAGTCCGGACCCTGTCTCGACCGGCGTCACGGCATCCTCCTATGGACGCATCGGCATGACCATTTCGGCAAACGGCGGCCAGGAGGGTTCCGGAATCCTGTGGGAGAGCACGGGCGATTACAGCGACGGGACAGCCGGCACGATGCATGCCTACGATGCCTCCAACCTGGCCAGCGAGTTGTGGAACAGCGACATGAACCCCGATCGCGACCAGATGCCGCCGATCACCAAATTCGTCGCGCCCACGGTGGCCAACGGAAAGGTGTACGTCCCCAGTGCTTCCAACGTAGTCACGGTCTACGGCTTACT
>JADGNS010000543.1 GCA_017883355.1 Candidatus Solibacter sp. | reverse complement strand
GAAAAGATGCGGCTGACCGTGAGCCAGGGCGCGGACGTCACCATCGAACTGGTGGTCGTCTCCGTGGCCGATTCCTCCGCGGTCTGCGAGATCGCGAGTGCGGGCGCGTCTCCGCGGCCCGGCGACTACGCGAAACTTTCCTCCGAGGATGCCCAGAAGAGCCAATTGCTCCGCCAAATGGGCAGCGGCAACCACTACGCCCAAACCATCACGTTTACCGGCGGCGACCCGGTGGACGAGGAAGCCCGCGAGTACGTGCCGCGTCCTCCGCTGCCGGAAGTCAACCGTTTTCGCGGCCGCATCGGATTCGAGTACAGCGGCATCGTCGACCAGGGCGGCTCGGGCGCGGCTTCCAGCCAGGTGGGCCTGGTGTTGCGCGCCGATATGACCCGCATCGGCGGCAGCTACTGGAACTTGAACGGCTATACCCGCATCCAGTTGTCGAGGACTTCTAACGGCGCCTCGCAGACCACCCTGAACGACTTACTCAATCGGACTTACCACGTCGGCCTGACTTACAACAATCCGCAATCCAAGTGGATCGTCGGTTTCGGCCGGATGTATCTCCCCTGGGCGCCCAGCCTCAGCACCATCGATGGCGGCTATCTCGCGCGGCGGCTCAGCAAGGGGGTCACCGTCGGCATGTTTGCCGGAACCACGCCCGACCCCACGTCCTGGAACTACAGCCCCAACCGCCAGGAAGCCGGTACGTTTCTCAATTTCGAGGGTGGGAGCTGGGACGGTTTCAAGTACTCCAGCACCACCGGCTTCGGCGTGTCGCGCCTCAGTTGGCGTCCCGAAAGCGAGTTCGTGTTCTTCGAAAACTCCTTTTCGTGGAAGCGCTACTTCAGCGTGTATCACAGCCTGCAGGCCGACCGGTCGCACGCCACCACGCTACAGCCCACCGCCGCGGGCACGGGCGTGGCGCGCAGTTTCCTGACCATACGGTTCGAACCGGTGAAGCTCATCTCTTTCGACCTCAACGACAACTACTTCCGCAGCTTCCCGACCTTCGACCCGCGGCTGGTGGGCACCGGGCTACTCGACAAACTCCTCTTCCAGGGCGTCAGCGGTGGCGCGCACCTCAACCTGCCCTACCGCAGCAGTTTCTATCTCACCGTCGGCAAGAGCAGCGGAACGGGCGACCCGAGCGGCTCCTGGAACCAGATGTACGGGTACGCCATGAACGACATCCTGCATAGCGGCATCCGCGCCGACGCGCACTACTCGCACTTCAACAGCTCCTTTGGAAAAGGGGATTATCAATCCGTGTCGCTGTCACGCGATCTGGGCGAGACTCTGCGGCTCTCGGTTCAGGCCGGCCAGCAGAACTTCGTATCGCAGCTTACCACCCAGACACGAGCGCGATTCGCCAACGGAAGTCTCGACTGGAACTTCGGCGCGCACTATTTTCTGAGCGGCGGAGTTACCGTGTACCGCGGGCAAACGCAGAACTACGATCAGGTGTTTTTTACTTTGGGTTACAGGTTCTCAAAATGAAACTTCTATTACTCTTCCTCGCAATCTTACCGGCAGCCGGCGCCGATCTTCCGGTGGCGAACGGCGACCTGCTCCGGCTCGCCGCCAAATCCGTGGCGGGCTTTTGGGATGAGTTGCAGGCCGTCAACTGCGTGGAAACGGTGGATCAGCAGAAGTTGAACCCGAATGGCAAATCGATGTTCCGCCAGCAGACCGATTTCGATTACCTCGCGATCCTGCAACTGACGGGCAACGACCTGATTGTGGACGAGTCGCGGACCATGGTTCGCGCGCCCGAACACGAAAACAAGCTGCCGCTGCTCATCACCAACGGCTTCTCCACGTTCGAGCTCATCTTTCACCCGTTCTATCGCGGCGCCTACGAGTTCTCGGCCCCGGAAGCGGTTCAAGTGGAGGGAAGGCCGTTATTGCAGATCGCGTTCCGCCATGTGCACGGGGCGCGGTCCCCGTCCGTGATCAAGCTTCGCGCGCGTGAATACCCGGTGGAATGGCAGGGGACGGCCTGGATCGATCCGGCTTCGGGCGCGGTGGTGCGCGTTTCCGCGGCGCTCATGGGAAGTATGGAAGACATCGGCCTGAAATCTCTCACCGCGGATGTGCGCTACGCGCGCGTCGATTTCAAAGGGGAACAGGGCGCTCACTGGTTGCCCTCGACGGCGGTCATCGAAGTCGAGACCCCGCATCAGCGATGGCGCAATACGCACAGCTTCAGCCAGTACCGGCACTTCTCGGTGGATGTGAAATCCGAAGTTGGGTCGTCGAAATGAGTGCGGCAACGGTAACGAGGTACACACCCGCGCCGGCGGAGGTGGCGCGCAAACGCCGGCACCGCTTCTGGATCCTGCTCGGCGCCGCCGCGGGTATCGTGGCGACCCTTGCACTGTGCGTCAACGGTCTGACTTACTACATTCTATCGACTGACGCGCGCGTGGCATCTCCCCAGCACGCCGCGCTCAAACCCAGCGGAACCATCGGCAACGCTTTGGGCATCGTGGGCGGAGTGTTATTGATGCTCATGTATCTTTACCCATTGCGCAAGAAGTGGAAATGGCTATCGAAGAAAGGCAAGACCAAGAACTGGCTGGACTATCACATCCTGATGGGCCTGGTGGGTCCGGTGCTGATCACCTTCCATTCTTCTTTCAAGCTGAGCGGGGTAGCGGGATTCGCCTATTGGAGCATGATCGCGGTGGTGGCCAGCGGAATCGTGGGCCGTTACCTGTACAATCGCATCCCGCGAAAATTGGACGCCGTCGAAATGTCGGTGGAGGAAGCCGGGGAACTCTGCGCCAGCCTCGCGGAGCAGATCCGGTCGCAAAACATCCTGACCGAGGAAGAACTGGAACCGCTGCTGTCGCTGCCTTCTCTCGACGAAGTGCGGGCGATGCCGCTCGCCAAGGCGCTCGTGGTCATCGTCTCTCTCGACGTGCGGCGCGCGTGGACGATATGGCGCCTAAGGTGGAAAGTGGGCGCGCACGTCGCCGATCATGCTCACGTGAGCCAGGCCCTGGCCGCCATCCGCAAACAGGCCGCTCTCTCCAAAGACGCACTGTTCCTCGCCAAGGTACGGCAGATGTTTCAACTGTGGCACGTCATCCATCGGCCCTTCAGCTATTCTCTGGCCATCATGGCGACGCTGCATATTCTGGTAGTCGTGTTCTTAGGATATTTTTAGGTAACTTCCATGGAAACCATACTCTCTTCACTAATTGCGTTGGCGCTCACCCTATTCTTCGTGCGACGTCATGTAAAGTCCATGCCGCCCGCCAAACCAAGTGCCCGCACTAAGACGCGAAAGGCGCTGCCAGGTACCCGCCCGGTCCCGTCGCGCGAGGCGGCGTGAGCCGCTGTCGAGTTAGACGTATTCGAACAGGGCCATGAAGCCGAAATCCATGTGCACCTGCTGGTGGCAGTGGAATAGCGTGAGGCCCGGATTGTCGGCCACAAAATCGATTTCCATCTCCTGGTAGCCGCCGACCATGACCACGTCCTTGACGACACCGGACGTCGGCTGCCCTGCCACACGCGTTAATTCGAAACTGTGGCGGTGCAGGTGGATCGGATGGATGTCGTCGCTAGAGTTGCGCATGCGCAGCCGGTAGCGTTTGCCCTGCTTCACGCGAAACATCGGATGCATATGATCTTCCGCAAACGCCACATCGTTGATCGTCCACCGATTGAATCCGCCTTCGGCCGCGTTTTGTTTGGCAAAGGTCATATCGATGACTTGATCCGGTGCCGCAACGGCTGCCCCGTTGTTTCCAAACTGCGCGTAGTTCCACTGGAACGGCTTCGGCGCGATCCACTGCGGTTTGCCCTTCTGGCCGGCATATTCCACCACCGTGCCCATGCCGTGCTGCCGGTCGTCGTCCGCCATGTCGCCCATGATCCAGATACCAGGATGATTCATCTCGACAATTGCGGAGACCCGCTCCGCCGTGCCCAGCCAAAGCCCCGGCACGGTCACTGGCTTGGGGATTGGGTTGCCATCCATCGCCACCACCGTGAACGAGTGTCCGGGCAACGCCAGACTGCGGATCTCGGTCGCGCTCCCGTTCAGCACGTGGAAGAGGACGCGTTCGCCTTGCTTCACCCGTACCGGTTCGCCGCTACCCAGCATTCGTCCGTTGATGGTGAAGGAACCGTAGCCGACCTCAAATCCATGAGGCATGCCTTTGGCCAGCGAGTCCTTCATGGCGCTCTCGCCCGGATCTTTCAGTTCCTTTACCGTGGACGCGGGCAGCAGAAAGTCCATGGCCATGTCACCGCCGCGGCTGTACACGGGCTCGAATTCCTTCAGCGTCAGGAAAACTTCGCGATCGTAGTTACCGGGGTTGTTCTTCGGCTCGATGTATACCGGACCGACCAGGCCTGTGTACTGCCCCGCGCTCAGGTTCGCCCCCGCGCGGACGTGCGTGTGGTAGAAGCGATACCCGGACGGCTTGGGGACCAGCGTGATTCGCCGGCTGCCGTGAGCGGGGATGAACGGCGTACCTTCTTCCGCCGCGCCATCGATATCGGTAGACAGAAACTGCCCGTGCCAGTGAAGTTGCTCGGGCGTATCCGTCTGGTTGTGGATGTCGATGGTGAC
>JADGNS010000542.1 GCA_017883355.1 Candidatus Solibacter sp. | reverse complement strand
CTGGACTTGCCTCTTAACGGACGCAACACGTTCGCCCTTGGGTTGCTCGCCGGCAACACCATCCCCATGAATGGAATGGGCAGCAATCTGCCCTTCGTGGCGGGAGGCGGCCGGTTCGCCTCCAACGATGTTCTTCTGGACGGGGTGGATAACAACACCAGTATCAACGCTGGCTCGATCGGCAGAAACGGCATTGCTTACACCCCTTCGGTGGATGCCGTCGAGGAGTTCAAAGTAAAAACCAACAACTTCAGCGCCGAGTTCGGCCGCTCCGCCGGCGCGATCATCAGTGCGTCGCTCAAATCCGGTACCAACGATTTCAACGGCAGGGCGTGGGAGTTCGTCAGGAACGAGAAATTCGATGCGAACAACTTCTTCTCCAATGCCAATAGGGTGGCGCGCCAGCCGTTCAAGCAAAATCAATTCGGCTTCACGCTGGGTGGGCCGGTATACATTCCCAAGCTGTACAACGGCAAGAACAAGACTTTCTTCTTTTTCGACTACGAAGGGACACGCCGGAGGACCTCCGCCACTTCAACGACACTCGACATTCCGCCGACGGCCTTTCGCACTGGCGATTTCTCCACTTACAGCCCTCGCATTTACGATCCGAATGCCCGCCGGATTGGCCCTACCGGCGCAGTGATCAGTACGCCCTTCGCCGGAAACATCATTCCGCAGAACCAGCTGAACAAGTCGTCCCTGGCGATTGTCGGACTGCTGCCGCAGCCCAACGCCGGTGCTGCCAACGCGCAATCGCGCAATTTCGTGCGCGTCGCGCCGCATCCTTACGGCAACAACCAGTTCGACGGCAAAGTAGACCAGCGCCTGGGCGACAAGAACTCCATGTTCGCGCGCTTCTCCCGGGGCAGTTCGGACCAGCCCGACCCCGGCAATTTCGACGGTTTCATCGGTTCCGGCAACAGCACCATCAACAAGTCCATCAACGCCGCGCTCAGCGACACCTATCTCTTCCGCCCCACCGTGGTTAACGAATTGCGGCTCGGCTACACGCGCCACGATGGGAGCATTTACGGCACCTCGCCCTTGGGTGTGCCTTTCGCCAATCAGAACAACATTGCCCTGTTCCCGTTCCCGTTGCAGTCGTTCCAGTCCATCGCGTTCAATTATTCCGGCCAGGTGAACACCACCTCGGAATTCACCAGCCTGGGCGGCGGAGACTCGAATCTTGCCATAGAGAACACCTTTCAGGTGGCGGACAATCTCAGCCTCATGCGCGGCAACCACAGCTTTAAGCTGGGCGGCGACTTCCGGCGCTATCGCTTCGACAACATCAATGGCGGCGGCCAGGACATTTTCGGCTCGATTTTCTCCAGTTCCAGCGACGCCGCGGGCTCCGGCGCTCCGTTCGCGGATTTCCTGATGGGTTTCCCCTCGGGAACGCAGGGCGGACAACTGCTCGATTGGGCGCGGCAGCGCGATCTGTATGTCGGTTTTTACTTCCAGGACGACTGGAAGCTGACTTCGCGGCTGACTCTCAACGTGGGCGTGCGCTATGAACTCTACACCCAGCCGGTTGACGCCCGCGACCGCGGCGGCTTGTTCGACATGAATACGAGCAAGCAGGCATTGCCGGGAAAGAATGGGTATACCCGCGCCATCGTGGATGGCGACCACAACAACTGGGCGCCCCGCCTTGGCCTCGCTTACCAGGCCAGCCGGAAGTTCACCGTGCGCACCGGCGCCGGCTTGTTCTACTCCCGGCGCGATCAGAACCAGCAGGTCACGCAGTTTGGCGGCGGCATTCCCAATACACCGCTCGTGATCTTCCCGAACGTGAGTGCATCGGCCACCGTGACACCGCCGGTGACCATCAATACTCCCCTCCAACTAGGTTCCACCGATCCCAATTATACGGGTTTCAGCGCGTCAAACCCGGTCAGCTACCTGATCCGGTCAGCCGACCTGCACAACAACCCCAGCCCCTACGTGTTCCAGTGGAATTTCAGCATGCAATACGAAGTGGCGCGCGATCTTCTCCTGGAGGCCGCTTACTCGGGTGAAAAGGGTACCAAGATGGTCAGCCGGATCAACATCAACCAGATTCCCTTTGAATTCGCCCTGGCGGGACACACCCTGCAAAGCGACCGGCGTTATCCCTTCGTCAACAACTCGATAGGCTATGACGCCGCCATCAGCAATAACATCTACAACGCGCTCAACCTGCGCGTGGAAAAGCGCCTGCGCTCCGGATTCAGCCTGCTGACCAACTTCACGTGGTCAAAGAACATCGAATCGAATGGCGATGGTTCGAGCGCCTGGAATCAGAATGGCGGCACCACCTTCCCGCTGGACACCTACAACCTCGCCAGGGAGCGGGGCTACGCGCCGCTCGACGTCCCTCACGTACTGATTATCAGCGCCGGCTATGAGCTGCCTTTCGGCCCCGGAAAGCGTCTGCTCAATCATAAGGGCGCGGCGGCGGTGCTGTTTGGAGGCTGGCAGACGAACGGCATCTTCAGCAACCGCAGCGGCTTCGTCACCGATATCCGAAGTTCGCGCGTAGCCAGCAACAATCAGATGTACGCCACCATTAATGTGCCGAACGTGGTCCCCGGCCAGTCCCTGTACCTGCCCAACAGGGGTGTGGACGGCTGGTTCAATCCGGCGGCGTTTTCCGAGCCGGGCACCGTAGTGAATGCCAAGGGCATCCCCATCACCCTGTTCGGCAACGCGGCCCGCCGTATCGGGCGCGGCCCGTCTTCGAGCAACCTGGATTTCTCCCTGTTCAAGGGTTTCAGGATTAAGGAACGCCGCCAGATCCAGTTCCGCGCCGAGGCGTTCAACCTGACGAACACGCCCACCTTCAACCTGCCTAGCGCCACCAACGCCGCTCTCACCATAAGCAATGCGTCATTCGGCAAACTGACCAGCTCTTCGGCCACCGGACGGCAAATGCAATTCGGTTTGAAGCTGCTCTTCTAGGGGACTAACCGATGAAGTCTTTCGCACTTTTGCTGATGGGCGGGGCGGTTTGCCTCGCCCAATCCACCGTACTTCTGTACGACCACGACGTGGCGCAAACCGCCTTCGCGGCCGCGGAGATCCGAAAGGCATGCGCGTCGGGCGGCCGCAGCCTGGTCGAACAGGGCTTGGACGCACTTTCGAAGAACGCCAGTCCCTTGCGGCTGGTGATCGCGTCGGACCGGGTGCATTCGAAGCAGGTGTCGGATGCCCTCGGTATCGCCGGCATCAAGGGCGAGAGTGCGCAGTCCTACTCCATCCGGCGCCAGACGAAAGACGGCCGCACCTCCATTGCGGTGCTGGCGGCCGATGCCGCGGGCGCCATGTATGGGGGGCTCGATCTTGCCGAAGGAATTCGTCTCGGCACGCTCGACGCGTTGCGTGATTCCGACCACTCCGCCCACATCGAACGCCGTGGGATCAAGTTCAACGTGCCCCTCGACGCACGCACCCCGAGCTACTCCGACAACGCCGATGCGGCGCAAAAGAACATCGCGGAGATGTGGAGCCTCGATTTCTGGCACGAGTTCCTCGACCAGATGGCCCGCCACCGGTTCAACGTGCTCTCCCTGTGGAACCTGCACCCGTTCCCGTCGCTCGTAAAGGTGCCCGAGTATCCCGATGTGGCGCTCGATGACGTCAAGCGCTCCCTTGTGCCCATGGACGACACGTTCTCGCTCAACGGCGACGATATGGTCCGGCCCGTGACCCTGAGCAAGCTCGAAACCGTCAAGAAAATGACGATCGCCGACAAGATCGGCTTCTGGCGGAATGTGATGCAATACGCGCACGAGCGCGGCATCGAGGTTTACTGGTTCACGTGGAATATTTTTACCTTCGGCGCCGAGGGCAAATATGGAATCACGCCGGAGCAGACCAACCAGAAGACCATAGACTACTTCCGCGCTTCCGTGCGGGAACTGGTGCTGACCTATCCCCAGTTGGACGGAATCGGCATCACCGCCGGCGAACAGATGCAGGAGCGCACAGGTGAGTTTTCCAAGGAACAGTGGCTTTGGAAGGCGTACGGTGAAGGCATTATGGATGCCAAGAAGCTACAGCCCGACCGCCGCGTCCGCCTCATCCACCGCTACCATCAGACGGCACAGGGCGAGATCCTGGATACGTTCAAGAGCTATACGGACACGCTCGAGCTGAGTTTCAAGTACGCCATCGCGCACATGTACTCCATTCCGAATCCGCCGTTTATCCAGGCGGCCCTTCCGAATATCGTTCCCGAGCACCGCACCTGGCTCACCGTGCGGGACGACGATATTTACAGTTTTCGCTGGGGCGACCCCGAGTACGCCCGCGATTTCATCCGTAACATGCCGGGGCCCGATAAAGTGGCTGGATTCTACATGGGCCCCGACGGTTACATCTGGGGGCGGGAGTTTCTCTCTACCGAGCCGGAAAAGCCCCGCGAGCTTGTGATCGCCAAACGGTGGTATTCCTTTATGCTGTGGGGGCGGCTCAGCTATGAGCCCGACCTGCCGGATAGCCTGTTCGTAAAGTCGATCGCGCAGCGCTTTCCCGAAGTGGATGCCGACAAGATGTTCCACGCATGGTCGGAAGCCTCCAAGGTCTTCCCCCAGATCACCCGATTTTTCTG
>JADGNS010000541.1 GCA_017883355.1 Candidatus Solibacter sp. | reverse complement strand
GACGTCGTTCATTGACGAGAAACCTGATCCCCGGGAGCAGGCTATCGCCCGCGCGCAGTTGCACCAGATGGTCCACTACGCCGAATGCTCGTCCTGCCGCCGCCGCGAACTGCTCGGCTACTTCGGCGAACCTTTCGAGCAGGAAAGCTGCGAGGGGTGCGACAATTGCCTCTCACCCCGCCAGACCTTCGACGGCACCCTCGCCGCACAGAAGCTCCTTTCCTGCGTCTATCGCATCCGTGAGCGCACGCGGTTTGGCGTAGGGCTGAATCACGTGATCGAAGTGCTGACGGGCGCGGACACCGAGAAGATCCGGCGGTGGGGCCACGAGCAGCTTTCCACCTACGGCATCGGCACAGAGCACACCCGGCCCGAATGGGGCGCGATCGGGCGCGAGTTGGTCCGCCTTGGCCACCTGCGCCAAACCTCGGAGAAGTTCAGCGTCCTGGAGCTGACGCCCGAAGGCCTGGCCGTGCTCAAGGAGCGCCGGCGCGTGACGCTCACCAAACCGGTCAGCGCTCCTGAGCCGAAGGCGCAGCGGGCGGGTGAGATTGCCTGTGACGAAGTGCTGTTCGAGCGCTTGCGCCAGGTGCGCAAGCGGCTGGCCGATGAGCGAGCCGTTCCACCTTACATCGTCTTTTCCGACGTCTCGCTGCGGCAAATGGCGCGCCAGTATCCTGTCAGCGAAGGCGAATTCGCTCGTATCAGCGGGGTGGGCGAAAAGAAGCTGCGTGAGTTCGGGGCGGTGTTCCTGGCGGAGATCGCCGCGCATCTTGGAGCCAACCCGCGCCAGATCTTCGCGGACGATTCGTTTGCCCCCCCAGCGCCGGTCCCGGGTCGGGCGGGTTTGGGAGACACTGCGCGAGAGACCTTGCGCTGCTTTCGGGCTGGAGCCTCCGTCGAGCAAATCGCCACCCAACGCCAGCTTACTGCCGGCACGATTTACGGGCATCTCACTGAGGCGGCGCGGATGGGCGAGCCGATTGACTTGAGCCGGTTCTTTACGGTCGCCGAGCTATGCGAAGTCGCCGGTGCCTTCAACCGGCCATCCGACACCGGAGGTCTGACCGGTGTGTTCGAGGCTCTGGGCGGGCGTTATGATTACCACCGGCTGCGGATCTTCCGGGCGGCGATGAAACTCCAAGGTGGGGCTGCGCCGGGGTAGCGCGGGCCTGTGCTGGTGAGATCTCGTACACCTCAAATCCGGGCCCGGAGGGCGTGGCGCGGAGGTGACTTTCCAACGCCACCCCGACTTGGGTCAGCCAGTGCCCGTGTCCCGCAGGGACAAGCGAGAATAGCCCGGCGTTTCAACGCCGGGTGCGGCCGTATGCAGCCCTGAGTCCCAAAGGGACGGCTGGAGGACACTCGATTCCACCGTCCCTTCGGGACTTAGCCTCGCCCGGCCGTGATCCCAGCGTTGAAACGCTGGGCTATTCTCAGACATCCCTCCGGGATGCCGGGATGCGGATGTTCAAGTCTAAAGAGCAACGCCCGCCTGGTGTTTCCACCAGGCGGGCGGGCGTAAGTCAAAAACCGCGTTGACCGGTTACTTCTTGCCGGCCATCTCTACGCGGGGCGCGTTGTGCGGCAGGACCAGATTGCCGTTCGTCCCGGCGGTATCCTCTTCGGGGATGCGCATGCCGTAGAAGGAGCGATAGACGAAGATCAGCGCGACCAGGAAGAAGAAGGCGCCGATACAGGTCTTAACATTCTGATCCTTCATGGTGATAGCGATTTCCACCGCCAGCAGACCGAACAGCGTGGTGAACTTGATTACCGGGTTCATCGCTACCGACGACGTGTCTTTGAACGGATCGCCCACGGTGTCGCCGACGACGGTGGCGGCGTGCAGCTCGGTGCCCTTCTGGCGCAGATCAACTTCGACGATCTTCTTGGCGTTATCCCAGGCGCCGCCGGCGTTGGCCATGAAAATGGCCTGGAACAACCCGAAGAAGGCGATGGCGATCAGGTAGCCGATGAAGAAGTAAGGGTTAAAGAACGTCAGGGCCAGCGCGAAGCAGAAGATCACAATAAAGATGTTCCACATGCCTTTCTGCGCGTATTCCGTGCAGATGCGCACTACTTCCTTGCTGTCCTTGTCCGACGCGGTCGTCGCGTCGAGATGCATGTTCTCTTTGATATAGACCACGGCCCGATAGGCGCCGGTGACGACCGCCTGGCAGGATGCGCCGGTGAACCAATAAATCACCGCGCCGCCCATGAGCAGACCGAGCAGGAGCTGCGGCTGCAACGCGCTGAGTGAACTCATCACGAATTGGACGCCCTCCTGCAACTGAGCCGGGGTCGCTACGACTCCTTCCGCCAGATTGAAATGGTCGCCCGTCCAGGTCTTGATTAGCATCATGATAATGCCGAACACCATCGTGGTGGCGCCGACGACCGCCGTGCCGATGAGCACGGGCTTGGCCGTGGCTTTGAACGTGTTGCCCGCGCCATCGCCCTTCTCAAGCTGATACTTGGCGTTCTCGAAGTCCGCGTCGAAGCCGAAGTCGGTCTTGATCTGCTGCTTCACGTTCTTGATGCCCTCGATCTGGCTCAACTCATAGACGGATTGCGCGTTGTCGGTCACCGGCCCGTAACTGTCCACGGCGATCGTCACCGGCCCCATGCCGAGGAAGCCGAAGGCCACCAGACCGAACGCGAAGATGGGCGCGGCGAACTTAAAGGCGTCGGGCATCAGGCCAACCACCGGCGAGCCTTGGTAAGTGGCGAAGAGATAGCTGGTGAACATCAACAGGAGAATCACCAGGCCCATCCAGAAAGCGGACATATTGCCAGCCACAAAACCCGACAGAATGTTCAAGGAAGCGCCGCCGTGCTTCGAGCAGTTCGTCACTTCCTTGACGTGCCGCGAATTGGTGCTGACGAATATCTTGGTGAACTCAGGGATCAAAGCTCCGGCAACAGTGCCGCAACTGATGATTGCCGAGAGCACCCACCACAGGGCAGGTTGCGGGCCGGCTTCGGTCTTGAAGTCACCCAACAGCACGTAGCTGGCACCGAAGGTAACAACGATCGAGACCGCCGAGGTCAGCCACACGAGGTGGGTCAACGGGGCTTCGAAGTCGAAGTCCTTCTTGCCGGCGAACATGGCCTTGCTTATGGCTTCGTTAATGAAGTAGGACGCCAGGGAGGTCACGATCATCAGCGCGCGCATAACGAATATCCAGATGATGAGCGTCGCGCCGATCGTGGGAGTGGCCGCCAGCGCCAGCGCGAGGAACGCGATCAGCGCCACGCCAGTCACGCCGTAAGTCTCAAAACCATCCGCTGTCGGGCCGACCGAGTCCCCGGCGTTGTCACCGGTGCAGTCCGCGATGACGCCCGGGTTCTTGGGGTCGTCTTCGGGCAGCTTGAAGACGATCTTCATCAGGTCGGAGCCGATGTCGGCGATCTTGGTGAAGATGCCGCCGCAGATGCGGAGCACGCTGGCGCCGAGGGATTCACCGATCGCAAACCCGATAAAGCAGGGGCCAGCGAGGTCCTTCAAGAAGACCAGGATGCAAATCATGAAGAAGAGTTCCACCGCGACGAGCAGCAAGCCGACGCTCATGCCGGAACGGAGCGGGATGCCCAGGGTGGCGAGCGGGTTGCCCTTGAGAGCGGAGAACGCGGTGCGGGAGTTGGAGACGGTGTTGATGCGGATGCCGAACCACGCGACGCCGTAGGAGCCCAGGATGCCCAGAATGGAGGCGAGGAGAATGATGATGACGTTGCCTAAGCCCTTGTGTTGCAGCCCCATGAAATAATAAGTCATGCAGGCGGCGATCAACAGCCAGAGGATGGCCAGGAACTTGCCCTGGGTGAACAGGTAGGTCTTGCAGGTCTCCCAGATGGTGTTGGAGACTTTGGCCATGCTGTCATGAACTGGAAGGGCCTTCGTCTGCTTGTACTGCACCACCCCGAACGCGGCGCCGAACAGGCAGATCACCAGCCCCAAATACATCAGCGTGACACCGCTGATCCCGCCCAACCCGCCGAACTTCACCGTAGTCAGATCAGGGATTACGATATCGGATTCACTGGCGTAAGCGCCAGTGGACGCCAGCAGCGTCGTGAACAGAAGAACCGACCAGAACCAGTATTTGTTGTTTCTCATAAATTTAAGCCGCAGACTATGGCAGAAAGAGGCAGGGGAAGGCCAACACTTTCTTCTCCTTTTTTGATTGAGGCATAGTGCCTTACCCCACTCGTCCTGCCCGGTTCCCGGCCATCCCGCTGCCAACCAGTCGGAGCAGGAGTTAGCCTGCGCATCTTCCTATGGATGTGTTACTTACGAATGGTAGCGCGGTCCATTAGCCAGACGGTGTGACGGCTGTTGAGAAAGTAATCCTCGTGGTGATGATAATGCGCTGAATAAGATTTCCCACTAACCATCAGCGTGTTCCGGCCGGTTGGAGAGAGATAGAGCCGCGTATTCCGGACGTAATTCCCGATAATGGAGTATTTGGGGTCCAGTATATCCGCTGAGTTCGTAATGCGCCACGCGACTTTCCGCCTTGCGCCCACCTGCTCTTTGCCCATCCTTTAAGCAATGGCCGAACACAAGATCTCAGAGGTGCTCGCGAAGCCCGATGC
>JADGNS010000540.1 GCA_017883355.1 Candidatus Solibacter sp. | reverse complement strand
TAAATCCGATGTGCCGTCCTCACGCGCAAGCTCTCAAGAGAATTCCTTAGCCGCCGATGAACGCCGATGAACGCCGATAATGGCCGGAACTGCCGGATTCGATCCGGACACTACCCCCAGTCGTCTTTATCGTCGATGGCGTGTCTTTCGGGAAGCATGCCTTGATGAAGGATGCGGGAAACCAGAATACCCCCGACTTCCTCGCGGTAAAAGACTACGTGCCGGCCGCGCTCCATTCGACGAAGGCCGGGACGAACATCGTCACACGCGCGGCCCAACGTGGGATTATCGGCAAGCATCTGGCAACACACCTCAAGATCGTCGAGGTAACGGATGGTCTGGTCTTCGCCCCAGGTGCGAAGGGTATACGCGCCGATGCGGAGCAAGTCGGCTTCGGCCCGGCGAGAGAAACGAAACGCGGCCACGGGCTAGCGCTTCGCCGAGGGAAGTTTGAGTGTTCTCCGGACCCGCGCAAACGGGTTGCCTTTGGCAACACCGCTGGCGTCGCCTTCATCAATGGCCGCGCGCAGCGCGGCAAGCTTCGCTTCGTAACGTTGTTCGTCGCGTTCCAAGGTCCGCAAGGCCGCGCGCACTACCTCGCTGGCGTTTTCGTAGCGGCCGCTCTCTACCTTCTCCAGCACGAAGCGGTCAAGCTCGTTGGTCAAGTTGACATTTCGGGTAGGCACGATAGCTCCTGGGCCAATGCTACCACAGTTAGCAAAGATTGCTAACCAATGGAGCGCCTGAAACCGGCATCCCGTCATTACGCGGACGCAGGAAGAATCCGCGCTTGGCTCGGATTGGCAGGCTGAAGCCCGCCCCACCAGGCGCATCCCTTGCTAAACTGGAGGCTCGCTATGGCTATCAGCAAAGACTTGCTCGAAATCCTCGTGTGTCCCCTGTGTAAGGCGACGGTCGAACTGAAACCCGACCAGAGCGGCTTGAAGTGCGTCCAGTGCCATCGCGTGTACCCGATTCGCGACGACATCCCGGTGATGCTGGTCGACGAGGCGAAAATCGAAGAATAGGCCGTGGACAGCGTTTTGGAATGTTTGCCGCGGGGCAGCCGGATTGCCATCCTTCGGCTACGGAGCCTGGGCGATTGCGTCCTCACCACACCCGCGCTCGACATTCTCAAACGCTTCCGGAGCGACCTGCGGCTCGCCATCTTCGTGGAGAATCGCTTCCGGGAAATCTTCGAAGGCAACCCCGATCTGGCCGAGATCCACCCTCCCGAACTCGCGGCCCTGCGGCGCTTCCGTCCGCAACTCTGCCTCAACTTGCACGGGGGCACGCGCAGCGCCTGGATGACGGAACTATCGGGGGCCCGATACCGCGCCGGCTTCGGGCACTACCGGCAGCAGTTCGTTTACAACGTGTCCATCCCGCGCGCGCAGGAAATATTGCAGGTGGATCGCAAAGTCCACACCGCCGAACATCTGGCGAGCGCCATCTTCTACCTGGGCGCGCCCATCTCGGAAATCCCGCGGGCGAAGCTATTCCCACCGAGTCCCGCCCCTCCCCCTCTCGCACCCCGATCCACCATCATCCACGCCGTCGCCGCCACGCCCGACAAAACCTGGAGCGCCGCGCATTTTCTCGCCGTAGCCGATCACCTCGCCCAGTCCGGTCCCGCCCCCATCTTCATCGGCGGTCCTGACGACGACCTCACGCCCTTCCACCGCTACCCCACGATCCAGACCTCGCTCTCCGCAGTCAAATCGCTGCTCGCCAGTGCGTCACTCTTCGTGGGCAACGATTCCGGTCCCGCCCACATGGCCGCCGCTTTCGGGGTGCCCTCCATCGTCATCTTCGGCCCGAGCGACACCGCCATCTGGGGACCGTGGCGCACCACGAGCGAGGTGGTCACCGCGCCCGGCGGCGGCTCTATCGGGGATGTCACCGTGGCTCAGGTGCTCGGCGCGCTAGGGCGCCTGCGGGTGCCGGCATGAATCAACTGCTGCGCCTGACGTCGTATGGCCGCAAGTACTGGCCGCAGATCCTCATTTCCGTGGTACTGATGGCTCTGGCCGGCGCCGCCCAGAGCACGGTGCCGCTGCTGATTCAGCCGGTCTTCGACCGAGTCCTGGTTGCCAATGCACCGGAGGGACGAATCCCGCTGCTGCCGCATCCCGTCCTGGGCCGGCAGTTCTATCTGGACAGCTTCGTTCCGTTCCGCGGCAGCGCCTGGACGATGATCGCCACGGCGCTGCTGCTCGCGTTCTTCACCAAGGGGCTCTGCGACTACCTGGGCAACTACCTGGTGAGTTACGCCGGATTCGCCAGCGTCACCCGGTTGCGCAACGCGGTCTTCGACAAGGTCCTCAAACAGGGCGCCGAGTTCTTCGAGGCCCACTCCACGGGCCAGTTGATGTCGTCCATCATGAACGACGTCGATAAGGTCCAGGTGGCCACCTCGCAGATACTGGCCGATCTGCTGCGCCAGTTCTTCTCCGCGGTGTTTCTCTTATACGTACTTTTCAGCAACGATCCCTGGCTGGCATTGATCTGCCTGGTGGTGGTGCCCGCCGTGATGCTGCCCACCATGCGCATGGGCCGCCGCATCCGGCGCACCAGCCGCAGCACACAGGAGCGGCAGGCCGAGATCAACCAGATTCTCCAGGAGACGCTCAGCGGCCACATGGTGGTGAAAGCTTTCACCGCCGAGGACTACGAATCCCGCCGCTTCCACGAGGCCTCCCGCCGTCTGTTCAAGACCAACGTCCGCTACGTGCTGCAACAGGGTCTTTCCTCCCCGGTGATCGATTTCTGCGCGGCGCTGACCATTGTAGGCCTGTTGCACTACGCGCGCTTGCAGATCAAGGGCGGCTCGTTCACCGCCGGCACGTTCACCAGTTTTCTCACCGCGCTGCTCATGCTGCTGGAACCGCTGAAGCGCCTGGTGGGCATCTACAACATCTTCCAGCAGGCACTGGGCGCTTCCCAGAAAGTGTTCGAATACCTCGATCACCAGGAAACCGTGGTGGATGCGCCGGGCGCCCCGCAACTCACCGGCTTCCAGAGCCACATTGTCTTCGAGAACGCCGCCTTCCACTATCCGGGATCGCCGGACGGCTTCCGGTTCCAGGGCTTAAACCTGGAAGTGAAAGCCGGCGAAGTGGTGGCCCTGGTGGGGCCGAGCGGCGGCGGCAAGACCACCATCGCCAACCTGGTGCCGCGCTTCTACGACCCCACCGCGGGGAGTGTCCAGATCGACGGCCGCGATGTGCGCTCGTTCAGCCTGGCCAGCCTGCGCGGCCAGATCGGCCTGGTGGCGCAGGACACGTTTCTGTTCAACGATACGGTGGCCCACAACATCGCTTACGGCCGGCAGGTGGCGCCGGAGGCCATCCGCGCCGCCGCCGAAACCGCTCTCGCCGACGATTTCATCATGCGCCTTCCGGAAGGCTACGCAACCGTGATCGGCGATCGCGGCGTCAAACTCTCCGGCGGGCAACGCCAGCGCCTCTCGATTGCGCGCGCGCTGCTGAAGAACGCGCCC
Organism: Candidatus Solibacter sp.; assembly: GCA_017883355.1. Taxonomy (GTDB): domain Bacteria; phylum Acidobacteriota; class Terriglobia; order Bryobacterales; family Bryobacteraceae; genus Solibacter. Next base: position 1,097 of record JADGNS010000540.1, on the reverse strand, counting down.
ATCCTGATACTGGACGAGGCCACCAGCCATCTGGACTCGGAGAGCGAAATGCTGGTACAAAAGGCGCTGGCCAACCTGATGGAGCACCGCACCGTAATCGTCATCGCGCACCGGCTTTCCACGATTCGCCGCGCGGACAAAATCGTGGTGCTCGAAAAGGGGCAGATCCGCGAAATCGGCACCCACGAAGAACTCATCTCCCAAGGGGGAATGTATCAGCGGCTCCACGAACTCCAATTCGAGGATGCCGGATCGGTGGTAGACCATTGAGCGTACGCAGCATGACGGGCTTTGCCCGCGTCCGGAAAGAGATCCCGCAAGGGGAACTCGTCCTCAGTCTGAAAAGCGTGAACCATCGCGGCCTGGACCTCCACTTCCATCTGCCGAACGAATTCGATGCGCTGGAAAACGAAGTTCGCGCCGTGATCAAGAACGGCGTAGCCCGCGGCCACGTGCAGATCCACGCGGGGCTCACCCGGACCGTGGTGGGCGATGCGGCCCCCTTGAACCGCGCGATGTTCCACGCCTACATGGCCGCCTTCCGCGAAGCGGCGCAGCTCTATGCCATCGAGGCGCAGCCCGACTTGAACTCCGCCCTGCGCATCCCCGGCATGCTCTCGACGGGCGATGAACAGGAACTCGGCGAAGCGGTGAGCAAGGCGTTGCTGGAGGCCGCCGCCGAAGCCGTGGCCCTCCTCAACCGCGGGCGCGAGCGCGAAGGCGCGGCCACGGCGCAGGAAATGCGCCAGCGCTGCCAGAACATCTGCGGCCTGGTGGAGCGTATGGAAGAGATCCGCGCCGGTGCGGTCGGCGCCTTCCAGAAGCGCCTGCGCGAAAAACTGGCCGACCTGCTCCGCGGCGCCGGCATCGAACCGCAGCGCCTGGCGCAGGAAGCCGCCATCCTGGCCGACCGCAGCGATATCGCCGAGGAGTTGATGCGGCTGCGCACCCACGCCGCCCAACTGGAAGTCATGTTGAAGGGCGACGGCGAAATCGGCAAGCGCCTGGATTTCCTTTTACAGGAGATGAATCGCGAGTCGAATACGGTACTCTCGAAGACAGGCGGCTTGGGCGATCTGGGTTTGACCATGACGGAA
>JADGNS010000539.1 GCA_017883355.1 Candidatus Solibacter sp. | reverse complement strand
ACGAAATCTTCCCCGGCATCGGACGCCACCATGAACTCGTGCGACTGGCTGCCGCCCATGGCGCCGGAGTGCGCCTCCACCACGGTGTACCGCAAACCGCAGCGCTCGAAGATGCGGCGGTACGCCTGGTAGTGCTTCTCGTATGCGATATCGAGGCCAGCCTGGTCCATGTCGAACGTGTACGAGTCCTTCATGAGGAACTGGCGCACCCGCAGCAGGCCGGATTTCGGCCGCGGTTCGTCGCGGAACTTGGTCTGGATCTGATACCAGATCTGCGGGAGTTGTTTGTAGCTGCGCAGTTCGCCGCGCGCGATCGTGGTCATCACCTCTTCGTGCGTCATGGCGAGGCACAGGTCGCGTCCGAAGCGGTCCTTCAGGCGGAACAGGTTGTCGCCCATCACGTCCCAACGGCCCGATTCCTGCCAGACCTCGGCCGGATTCAGCGCCGGCAGGTACATCTCCTGCCCGCCGATGGCGTTCATCTCCTGACGCACAATTTGCTGGATCTTGAGCAGCGAGCGCTGGGCCAGAAACAGGTAGCTATAGATTCCGGCCGAAAGTTGGCGCACGTAGCCCGCGCGCAGCAGCAATTGATGGCTCGGGACCTCGGCTTCGGCGGGGTTCTCACGTAACGTAGGAATGAATAACTGGCTCCACCGCATAGGCCTGAATTCTAACATGTTAAACTCGAATTTATCGTCTTATGAAGATCGCTCTTGGCGCCGACCATGCCGGGTTTTCTCTCAAGGAGCAACTGCGCCACGCTCTAGCCGGCGAAGGCTACGATGTAGTCGATTTCGGCACCGGCAGCCCGGAGTCGTGCGACTACCCGGATTTCGCCCAGTCGGTGGGCCGCGATGTCGCGCAAGGCCGCTCTGACCGCGGCATCCTCGTCTGCTCCACCGGAATCGGCATGGCGATGGCCGCCAACAAGGTGGATGGTGTGCGCGCCGCTCCCGCGCAGAACGATGACGAAGTGAAATTCACCCGCGAGCACAACGATGCCAATGTGCTGACGCTGGGCGCAAAGTATATGGACGCGCAGCGCGCCATGCAACTGATCGATATCTTCCTGAAGACCGAATTCGCCGGCGGCCGCCATGCGCGCCGCGTTGCCAAGATCGCCCAATTGGAAAAATAGCGGGTCCGGGCCTCGCCCCGCGCCCGCTGCCGGAGGAACACTGAAATGACCGAAACCGAACGCATGTCCCGCTCTCTCTCCGAGGTGGATCCGGAGGTCTACCAGGCCATCCAGCACGAAACCGCCCGCCAGGGCGATCAACTGGAACTCATCGCGAGTGAGAACTTTACCTCCGAGGCCGTGCTCGAAGCCACCGGCAGCGTCTTCACCAATAAGTACGCGGAAGGCTATCCCGGCAAGCGCTACTACGGCGGGTGCGAGTACACCGATATCGTGGAGAACCTGGCGCGCGACCGCGCCAGGAAACTCTTCGGCGCGGAGTATGTCAACGTACAGCCGCACTCGGGTTCGCAGGCCAACCAGGCCGCCTATGGGGCCGTGCTCACGCCGGGCGACACCATCATGGGATTGAACCTGGCGCACGGCGGCCACCTCACCCACGGACATCCGCTGAATTTTTCCGGCAAGTTGTACAAGGTGGTGCCGTACAACGTGCGCAAGGAAGACGAGCGCATCGATTACGACGAAGTCGAGCAACTGGCCAAAGAGCACCATCCCAAGCTGATCGTGGCGGGCGCCAGCGCCTACCCGCGCATCATCGATTTCGCGCGCTTCCGGCAGATCGCCGACCTGGTGGGCGCGGTCTTCCTTGTGGACATGGCGCACATCTGCGGACTCGTGGCCGCGGGCGTCCACCCCAACCCTTGCGAACACGCCGACATCGTGACCACCACCACCCACAAGACGCTGCGCGGGCCGCGCGCCGGCATGATTCTGGCGCGCGAAAAGTTCGGCAAGGAAATCGATAAGAACGTCTTCCCCGGCACCCAGGGCGGGCCGCTGGTCCACGTGCTGGCCGCCAAGGCCGTCTGCTTCCTGGAGGCCATGCAGCCCGGGTTCGTGGCCTATCAGAAGCAGGTGGTAGCCAATGCGCGCGCCATGGCCCAGGCGCTCATGGACGCCGGTTTCCGCGTCGTTTCCGGCGGCACCGATACCCACGTCGTGCTGCTCGATGTCTTCTCCAAGGGCCTCCGCGGCAAGGAGGCGGAACTGGCGCTCGATCGCGCCCGCATCACCGTCAACAAGAACGCCATTCCCTTCGATACCAACCCGCCGATGAACCCGAGCGGGATCCGCTTGGGTTCGCCCGCCGTTACCACGCGCGGATTCGGCGAGCCGGAAATGCGCGAGGTGGGCTCGCTGATCTCTACCGTGCTGACCAATATCGCAAGTGAAGAGGCCATCGCGGGCGTGCGCCAGAAGGTGGAGTCGCTCACCCAGCGCTTTCCGCTCTACAGTTGGAAACGCGACACCGTGCGGGCGTAGCATGTCGTCGCACATCGTCATCGATGCCCGCCGCATACGGGACTTCGGGATCGGCACCTACATCCGGAGCCTGGTGCAAGCGTTGGGCGGCATCGACCGCAACAACCAGTACACTTTGGTCAGCGGACCGGCCGACGTGCGCACGCTCGCCGGTCTGCCGGAGAACTTCCGCTCCGCCGTGTACTCGCGCGACGACCACAGCGCACTCGATCACGTGGCGTTCCCGCTGTTTCTGCGCGGGCTCTCGCCCGACCTGGTGCACATCCCGCTGGCCCGTGTCCCGCTGCTCATGATCAAGCCCTACGTGGTGACCATCCACGACATGGCAAATCTGCTCTTCGAGGAAGAGACGTCGCACTTCCGGATGCAACTGCGCCGCTTCCGCTTCGGCCGCGGATTGAGGCGCGCGGCGCGGGTCATCGCCGTCAGCGAGGCCACCAAGCGCGACGTGGAGAGCCAGATGCGCGTGCCCCCTAGCCGCATCACGCGCGTGTACAACGCGCCCGACCCGGCCTTCTTCGCCCGCGCTTCGGCCCCCGGCGCGCAGGAGCAGCAACTGATTCTGGAGCGCTACCAGATTCACTATCCGTTCATCCTTTACGCCGGCAACATCCGCCGCCACAAGAACATTCCGCGCCTGGTGGAGGCCTTCGCGGTGGTGCGCGAGCAACTCGCCGCGCACCCCATCTATAAGGATCTGCGGCTGGTGATTATCGGCGACACCATTTCGCAATACCCGGCGGTGCGGCAGGCGGTGATGAAGAGCCGCGTGGAAAGCGTGGTGCGTTTTCTGGGCTTCGTGCCGTTCGAAACCCTGCGCTGCTTTTACGAATCGGCGGCCGGTTTCGTCTTTCCCTCGCGGTACGAGGGCTTCGGATTGCCTCCGCTGGAAGCCATGGCCTGCGGCACTCCGGTAGTGTGCTCCAACGTGAGTTCGCTGCCCGAGGTGGTCGACGACGCCGCGATTCTGGTGAACCCGGAGAACGTCTTCGATATCGCGCGCGGCATCAGCGATATGCTGCTGGATGAGGAACAGCGCGCGCGCATGATCCGCCGCGGGCGCGAGCAGGCCGCGCGTTTCAGTTGGAACTGGACCGCGCGCCAGGTGCTGGAGATTTATCAGGACGTGATCTCTCAATCCTGAGCAAGTGGGGCAGCCAATCCTGGCTGCAAGCCGGCTTTCAGCCGGCGTTTTTCAGAGCGCGAGGAATTCTCGTGGGCCGAAGGAGCCGCCCAAAAAGGCGGCTGCGGGCAGAGTGATGTTCGAACTCTCCAAGTGGTACGGCGACTGCATCTCGGAGCGCGGAGACATACGCATCGCTTATAGCGCCCAGGTGCGCTATGGCCGCCTGAAGATCGCCTACTCGAGCCTCCTCGATGGCCAGACGGCGTCGCATTCCCTGCACCGCGCCAGGATTGCGGACGAGGCGCAAACGCTCTCCTGGGCATCCCCCGGGCTGACCGCAAACTGGACGCGCCAGGACGCGGAACTGCGGGCGACGGTCTTCCAATGCGAAGAGGGCGCGGTCGACTGGCGCTGCGTCATTCCCAAGGCCAGCGCTTCCATGAACGACATCCGCGGCCTGGGATACGCCGAGCATCTACGAATGACCATCGCGCCCTGGAAGCTTCCCATCCGTACCCTGCGCTGGGGGCGCTTCCTCACCCCCCACACCACCCTCATCTGGATCGACTGGCAGGGACCGTTCACGACCCGCCTCGTCTTCCTCAACGGCCGGCGCGTTCTGGCGGAGACGCTTGATGATGGCGGCCTCTTATTAGACAATGGGGTCCGGATCTCTTTCGATCGCGCACAGGTCCTGCGCCAGGGCAGTCTGGGCTCCACCGTATTCGCGGCAGTCCCCGGCATCGGCCGGATCGCTCCGGCGCGCATGTTTCGGGTGGATGAATGCAAGTGGAAAAGCCGAGCCAGGATGCAGTCTCCCGGCGGGGCCGCCGAAGATGGCTGGTGCCTCCACGAGGTGGTGAATTGGCCCTGACCGGCCGCGCCGCGCGCATTGCCTACGCCTTGTTGTTTTGCGTCGTGCTGCCCGCGCTGCTGGTCTTGTGGGCACGCGCCACGGCGGATGTGATTGCCCTGCCCGTGTACGGTTCGCCATGGCTGGCGCTGCTCGC
>JADGNS010000538.1 GCA_017883355.1 Candidatus Solibacter sp. | reverse complement strand
CGGGCCTGGCGAACGGCGCCTCCTTCCGTCAGACTTTCGCTCCCGGAATGGTGCTCACCATCTTCGGGTCGAACCTCGCGGATACAACGTGGGTCGCGTCCAGCGTGCCTCTACCCGTACAGGTATCCGGCGCCAGCGTCACCATCGGAACCGTCAACGCCCCGCTCTACTACGTCTCGCCCGGACAGTTTAACGTGCAAATTCCCTACGAGACGCCGGTGAACCGGTCTGCCATTCTGACCGTCACCAACAACGGCCGCACCGCGACCACCACGCTCAACGTCGCTGCCGCCGCGCCCGGTCTGTTTACGGATACGAATGGGGCGATTGTGCCGGTCGGTACGGTGGCGCGCGGCGGAGTGGTGACCCTGTACCTTACCGGCGCCGGCGCCGTGTCTCCGGCCATTGCCACCGGAGCGGCCCCCGCCGCCGGGACTCCCGCCGCGCAGTTGCCCGCGCCCGCGCAGTTGACCACCGTTTCCATCGGCGGAGTCGGCGTCACCATCCAGTTCGCCGGAATCCCCACCGCCTTGGTCGGCGTGGCGCAGATCAACGTACTCGTCCCCGCCAACACGCCGCTAGGAGCGCAGCCAGTCGTAGTCACCGTCGGAGGCATCCCTAGCGCCCCCGCGACCATCACGGTTACGGCGCAATAGTGTAGAGCGGGCGTTTCGCCTGCCATGCCGGTATACGTACCGGCATTCTTCGCGAGAACGTCGGCAAGGACGCCGACGTGGCACCCTCAAAGGGCGCTCCACGAATGCACTACGATGATCGGAGGGAGTAGATAGGGCGCGTTATTTGTGGCGCCGTACCGTACTAAATTAGGATCAGGATGCGACCAATGCCCGCGCGCCGATCCCCGGGAGCCAGTTCATGACGCCGTCCGCGTATCCAGTAGCGAGGGCCGCCGCCGGCCGAATCCGGTCTCATTTTTTGAGACATCTTGCCACGCCCTCGCACCTGCCGGGCAGAGAGGCTGCGCCGTTGCCCGACATCGCCGCGATTGAGGCAATCATTGAAGCGGCTTTCTGGGCCAGCCTCCGGCGCGAGGAAGGCTACATGCCTCGTATCTCGCTCGCCTTCGTTGCGCCGGAATCGGTGAAGGGGCCCCTGAAGTTCGAACGGCGGCTGCCGCTCGCAGCCCAACCGCTCACGCGGCTTGCACCCGCCGTGGAGCGCCCCGGCATTCACCTCGGTGTCTGGCGCGATGGTGAGGAGCTCTTGGTCTGGGGGGCCACTAGCAACCTGCCGGCGTTTTGCCTCGTGCTTGAGGTGATTGCGCCGGGTCTGCTGGTGGTCAAGCACAGCCGCGGCGACGAATCGGGAAAGTTCGTCAATATAGCCGTATTGCAGGGCGACGAGATCAAAATGATCGACGAGCAGTCTGCGCTGCTGCCTGACTGCCCAGACCTCCTGACTTCGCTGCTCGGGTTCGATAGCCAGCATGCCTCCAGTGAATCCGTGAGCGTCCTCATCCACCTTTCGGTCTCGATGCGTGCCCACGGGCGTGGCGGCTCGCTACTCGTCGTGCCCTCGAAGACGGAGCTATGGCGCGAATCGGTGGTGCAGCCCATCCTGTACTCCCTCGTGCCGCCATTCTCCGCACTTGCCGAACTCATGCACGACCGCTCTGCCGGGAACCAGGACCGCCGCTGGGTGGATGCCCTGCGGCGCGCCGTCGAAGGTGTCGCCGGCCTTACCGCGGTGGATGGCGCAACCGTGATCACTGACCGTTACGAGGTGCTCGCCTTCGGCGCCAAGATCGTGCGCCGAGATGGATCCTCGCAGGTCACTGAGGTGATTCTGACGGAGCCGATCGAAGGCGTCGGCGCCGATGTCGTCGAACCGGGACAACTCGGAGGCACCCGTCACCTTTCGGCGGCGCAGTTCGTGCGCGACCAGCACGACGCCGTGGCGCTCGTTGCCTCGCAGGATGGCCGGTTCACGGTCTTCGCCTGGTCACCCTGTGAAAACATGGTCCACGCGCATCGTATTGAGACTCTCCTTCTGTAGGCCCCGATCGGTGACGCCGCCAATCTCGCGATTTCGTGCCGAGCTTTGCAGGTCGTTGACTCCGGAGGCGAGCGCGAACTCATCCTCGAAGTCGCCACCGAACGGCGCATGATCCTCATGCAACCCGGTCTCGACTAGCCCGCGTCCGCTAGAATAGGAAAAGTGCCCTACGATCTCATCGTCATCGGGAGTGGTCCCGGCGGCTACTCCGCAGCTATCCGCGCCGGCCAGTACGGATTGAAAACCGCCCTCGTCGAAAAACAGGCCAAACTCGGCGGTACCTGTCTCCTGGTGGGATGTATCCCCACCAAAAGCCTGCTCCACACCGCCGATGTCTGGCAGCATTTCGTCAACGCCGAGGCCGACGGCATCCACGTCGAAAACCCGCGCCTCGATTACCCCAAGGTCAAAGAGCGCAAGGACGGCATCGTCAACAAGCACTCCAAGGGCGTCGAGATGCTGCTCAAGCGCGCCAAGGTGGAACGCGTGGCCGGCTTCGCCACCCTCAAAGGCGGCGGCAAAGTCGAAGTCCAGACCGAGGCCGGCCTGCAGACGCTCGAAGCCAAGCACATCATCGTCGCCACCGGCAGCGAGGCGCGCATGATTCCCGGCCTCGAACCCGACCCCGAGTTCATCCTCACCAACATCGAGATTCTCAACCTCACCGCCGTCCCCAAGAGCCTGATCATCATCGGCGCGGGCGCCGTCGGCGTGGAGTTCGCCTCCATCTTCAAACGTTTCGGCACCGACGTCACCGTCATCGAGATGCTCCCCCGCGTGGTGCCTGTCGAGGACGAGGACATCTCCAAGGAACTCGAGCGCCTCTTCAAGAAACAGAAGATCCGCGTGGAAACCGGAGCGCGCGCCGAGAACATCGAGAAGACCGGCACGGGCGTCAAGCTCACCATGACCACCAGGGATGGCAAGCAGGAACAACTCGAAGCCGAGAAACTCCTGGTGGCGGTGGGCCGCAAGCCCAACACCGACAAGATCGGACTGGAAAACACCAAGGTGCAACTCGACCGCGGATTCATCAAGGTGGACGCTCACCAGCAGACCGACGAGCCCGGCGTGTACGCCATCGGCGATGTGGTGGCCGGCACGCCGCAACTCGCCCACGTGGCCACCCGCGAGGGCATGATCGCCGTGGCCCACATCGCCGGCAAGCCGGCCCAGCCGATCAACCGGAATCGCATTCCGGGCGCCACGTACACCCAGCCGGGTATCGGCAGCGTCGGCCTCACCGAGGCTCAGGCGCGCGCCCAGGGCTTCAAAGTCAAGGTGGGTAAATTCCCCTTCGCCGGCGATAGCCGCGCCACCATCCTGGGACATCATGAAGGTTTCATCAAAGTGGTGGCCGACGAAACCTACGGCGAAATTCTCGGCGTGCACATCATCGGCCCCGAGGGCTTCGAGCTCATCGCCGAAGCGGTGGCCGCCATGGAGGCCGAGGCCACCGTCGAAGTCATGATGCAGACCATTCACGCCCACCCCACCCTCTACGAGGCCCTGGGCGAAGCCTTCAACGCCGTCTACGGTCTTTCCATCAATGCCTGATTGCTCAATGAGGTGCTGCGCACTGCGTCAACTCGGGCGCGTCGACTACGCGAGCGCGCTGCAACTCCAGCAGCAGCTCACGAGCGACCGCAAGCAGGGACTGATCCCCGATCAGCTCCTGCTGCTCGAGCACCCGCACGTCATCACCATGGGGCGCAACGGACACGCGGAAAACCTGCTGGCCGATGACGATATCATGGCGCGCGCCGGAATTGCCTTCTACCCGACCGATCGCGGCGGCGACGTGACCTATCACGGTCCCGGGCAGCTCGTGGGCTATCCCATCCTCGACCTGCGCGATTGGAAGCGCGACGTCAGTGCCTATGTGCGCGCCGTGGAAGAGACCATCATCGCCACCCTGGCGGAGTATGGGATTGCAGCCGGCCGCATTCCCAAACTGACCGGCGTGTGGGTGGGCGAACGCAAGATCGCCGCCATCGGCGTGCACCTCAGCCGCTGGGTCACGTCGCACGGTTTCGCGCTCAACGTGTCCACCGACCTGAGCTATTTTCAGTACATCGTTCCCTGCGGATTGACCCGGCCCGTGACCTCCATGGCCGCGCTGGGCGTCCGTGCAAGCCTCGACGAAGTGGGCACCAGGCTCGCCGTTCACTTCGCCCGAATTTTCGAATGCGAGATGGAGAACTGATATGACCGACGTCGTCATGCCCCAGATGGGCGAAAGCATTGTGGAAGGCACCCTGACCAAATGGCTCAAAAAGCCCGGCGAGCGCATCGAGCGCGATGAGCCGCTTTTTGAGATCTCCACCGACAAGGTGGATACCGAGATTCCCTCTCCGGCCGCCGGTACGCTCTCGGAGATCCTGGTAGAGGAAGGCAAGACGGTCGGCATCAACACCATCGTCGCGCGCATCGATGAAGCAGGTGCCGAAGGCGCCGCCGCCGCCCCCGCGGCCAAACCCGCCGCTGCCGCACCAGATGCCGCCCCCCCCGCGGCCAAGGCCGCCGCTGCCGCACCAGATGCCGCAGCCCCCGCGGCCAAGCCCGCCGCTGCCGCACCAGATGCCGCAGCCC
>JADGNS010000537.1 GCA_017883355.1 Candidatus Solibacter sp. | reverse complement strand
TTGTCCCGCTTTTTTCGTTTCTTGCCACTTAACTCGTTTATTATTAATAAATTTATCAGTACCGGCGGGACAAATTTGTCCCGCACCCGCGCCCTGGAGCAACTATGACCGAACCGCAACTCCCCACCGATCCCCGCGAGGCCATCGACTTCGGCCGTCTCCTCGGCCAACGCCGCACCCTCGCCGCCGTCGCCGGACGTTGTTCCGCCGCCCACGCCCAACTCCTCCGCCGCATTCACGACGAGAAACTCTACCTCCCGGGCGCCCCATCCTGGCAAGCCTTCTGCGGCGCCTACCTCGCCATCACCCGCCGCCACGCCGACCGCCTCATCGCTCTCCTCAACCGCTTCGGCCCCACCTACTTCGAACTCTCCCAACTCCTCGGCCTCTCCGTCGAGCAGTACACCGTCATCGAGCCCGCTGTCCGCGAGGATAGCCTCATCGTCGATGGCGCGGCCATCAGCGTCGTCCCCGAGAATACCCCCAAACTCCGCGAAGCCGTCGGCCAACTCCTCCTTCAATCCCGCGCCGCCTCGCACCGCACTCCCCCTCCCGATACCCTGCGCACCCGCGTCGCCGATCTCACCAGCCGCGGACGCGCCATCGCCAACCAGCTCGTCGACCTCTACAATTCCGCCCGCTCCGAGCGCGATCGCGAACTCATCCTCGAAGCCGCCACCGAGCTGCGCATCATCCTCATGCAACCCGGACTCGAGTAGCCGCTGTTCCCGCACGAAGTGGACATTCAGACCGCCGAATCTTAGAATAAGCTCACGACCAAATCCTTCGAGAAAGGGAAGTCAGCCCTGCTATGCAACCTACGAAATCCGGTCGAGCAAGAGATCTGAGCCGGCGAGCCATGCTGTGCCAGACCGCCATCGCCAGTGGCTTAGGCGCGATCTTCAAATCGACCGCTTCGGCGCAGCAGGGAGGCGGACGCGGCGCGCCGGTCCGCTACGGACCCATCAACAAATTCTCCGCTCCCAGCGACCTCAGGATCACCGACATACGAGCCCTCCGGGTCGCCGCCAATTTCGATTACCCCATCATCAAGGTCTTCACCAATCAGGATGTCTACGGGCTGGGAGAAGTGCGCGACGCCGGCAACGAGAATTCGGCCCTCGCCATGCGGCCCCTGCTGGTCGGAAGAAATCCCCTCGACATTTCGGGGATCCTCCAGAACGTCCGCCCCTACGCCGGCCCCGGACGCCAGGGCGGCGGCTTCAGCGCCATCGATATTGCCCTCCACGACATCACGGGCAAGGTCTTCGGCGTGCCGGTCTGGCGCTTGCTCGGCGATAAGAAACGCGATCGCGTGCGCATGTATTGCGATACCACCGGAACGGGCGACCCCAAGAAGTACGGCGAACGCATGCTGGCGCGCAAGAAACTCGGATTCACCTTCTTCAAGATGGATGTGACCACCAACTTCGTCGGCGTCAAACCAGGCAATCTGGACTCGGGCGGCGTCCCCACCGACAAAGGCCTGGAGTACGGAGGAGAACTCATCGCCGCCGTGCGCGACGCCATCGGCTGGGAGATGCCCCTCTCCGTGGACGCCTCCAGCCTCCGCTGCGGAACCGTTCCCGATGGCATTCGCGCCGCTCGGACCTTTGAGAAGTACCGCCTCTCCTGGCTGGAGGATTTGTTCGGCACCGGCGGCTTCTGGCGCTGGAAAGACTTCAAGGAAATTAAGGGTCGCTGCAGCACCCCTCTGCTCACCGGCGAGGATGGCTTCGGGCTGGAGGAGGGCTTTCAGCCGCTCATCGACAATCGCGCCCTCGATATCATTCAGCCCGACCACGGCACTTCCGGAGGATGCCGCGAGACCAAGCGGATTGCCGATTACGCCTGGTCGCGGGAGCGCATCCCGACCGTGATTCACATGGCCGGTTCGCCGCTCGCCACCATCGCCGCCGCCCATACCGCCGCCACCCTGGATGCGTTCATCGCCATGGAATGCCACGCCGTGGATTTCATTTCCTGGTGGCAGCAGCTCATCACCGGCCCGCAACCGTTCCTCAATCAGGGATACGTGGCTGTGCCGGACGCCCCGGGTCTTGGGGTGGAACTCAACGAGCCCGTGGTGAAAGAGCATCTGCGCAGGCCGGGCTACTTCGACCCGAGCACGAAGTGGGACGACAGCTTCGTCGGACGCGGCGCTGGCGGGCCGTGGCCGCACTTCAACGTGGACGGCGTCTGGGTGAACGAACGCACCACCGATTACTGAGCCGCCGCCGGCGAGCTACCATCGTGTGTTGAGGTGCGGCGAAATGCAAAGCAATGAGTTTCCCAACGGCGGAGTCTCCAGGCGCCATCTTGTTGCGGCGGGACTCGCCCCGCTGATTGTTCCCCGCCACGTCCTGGGAGGCCCCGGATACCAGGCCCCGAGCGATACCCTGACCATCGCGGCGGTCGGCATCGGCGGCATGGGACGAAATTACCTGGAGGGCTGCAAGGCCGAGAAAATCGTGGCTCTCTGCGACCTGGACCACAACTATGCCGCCAAGGTCTTCGCAACCTACCCGGAAGCCCGCCGCTATCACGACTACCGCGAGATGTTCGATAAGGAAGCGAAAAACTTCGACTCCCTGATTATCGCCACGCCGGACCACATGCACGCCATCCTGCTGATGGCGGCAATCCAGATGAAGAAGCACATCTACTGCGCCAAACCGATCGCGCATTCCATCGGCGAGGTTCGCAAGGTGCGCTCGGCCTTGCTCGGCGCCAAAGGCATCGTCACCAAGGGCAGCATCCAGGATTCCCGCAGCGACTATGCGCGCAGCACCACCGAAATCCTCAACACAGGCGTGCTCGGGCCCATTCGCGAAATCCACATCTGGACCTTCCACCCCATCTATCCCGCCTCGCTCGTGCGGCCCAAAGAAGTCATGACGCCTCCGCCCGGAATGGATTGGGACCTGTGGATTGGCCCGGCGCCTCTCCGGCCCTATCACAAGGTCTACCATCCCGCCAACTGGCGCGCCTGGTGGGATTTCGGCACCGCCGACGTCGGCGACATGGGCTGCCATACGTTTCACGCCTATTTCGAGGAACTCCGCCTGCAGGCCCCGTCCGTGATCTACGGCTACCGCTCGACCCGATGGGACGACATCGCCGTCCAGACCCGCACTCCCGAAACCGAAGGATCGGCCAACATGGTGGTCTGGGAATACCCGGCGAGAGGCGACATGCCCCCGCTCAAAATGTACTTCTACGATGGCGGCATCAAGCCGGTCCGGCCCGCCGAACTCGATCACGCCATCCCCATGCCGAATGAGGGCGTGCTCTTCATCGGCGACAACGGGAAGCTCATGAGCAGTTACTATGGCGGCAACCCGTTCGCTCCGTTTGGCCGCCCCGCTCGCGCCGGCGCGCCCAGCGCCCTGCCCGGAGGCCTGCTGTTGCCCGTGAGCAAGTTCAAAGACTTTCCGCAGCCTCCGAAAACCCTGCCGCGCTGCGAGACGCCGGACCATTACACCGACTGGACGCGCTCCTGCAAGAAAGGTGTCCCCACGGCGCTGCCCGTCGAATTCGCCTGCCAGATGACTGAACTGGCCCTGCTGGGCACGCTCGCCCTGCGCACCGAAAAGGTGCTCGAGTGGGACAGCGCTTCCATGCGCGTCACCAACCAGCCGGAAGCCAACCAGTTCGTCGATCCGCCCTATCGCGCGGGATGGAAGCTCTAAATGGACCGCGCGCCGACGCGTTTCGCGCGGCCGGCGCGCATGGTGCTGCCCGTTCGATCTAAGCCTGTCGCGGAGGTATTCATGTCCAAACGATGTCTTCTTTGCGCCTTCCTCGCTCTGCTGTTTCTGCCCCCGCAGTTCGGTCTGGAACGTCCCGATGTCACCTTTAAGATCTTCCAGTTTCCAGCCGACAAGATTCCCCGCATCGATGGCAACACCGACGATTGGGCCATCGTCCCCGACAGCTACTCGATCGGCATGGATCAGCTCATGGACACCGAGCAGGGCCACGGCATGAATCACGATCCCAAGAACCTCGACGTCAAGGTCAAGGTGGGTTGGGTCAAGGGTCTCAACCGCCTCTACTTCCTCTACGAGGCCTACGACAATTACTGGGACTTCTCGCGCACGGACCTGCACAACGACATCTTCGAAGTGGTCGTCGATGGCGACCTCTCCGGCGGACCGCTGATCGATATCTACCACCGCGATGTCTGGACTCCCGAGGCGGTCGGGCAGGCGCGTTCGGCCATCGATCCGCGCATCAGCCAGCAGGAAGCGCACTGGGCCTCGCACGGGGTCCACGCGCAGAACTACCACATCTTCACGCCACCCGGCGACAAGGACTGGGCCATGGCCTGGGGCTGCGCGCAATACATCAAGCGGCTGCCGTACGCCAACGCCGCCTATAACTACAACTTCAAGCCCGGCGAGAGCGGTAAGCATCGGCCTCTCCTGGGCCGTGATCGATTACGACGACGTCAACGCGCGCAATCGTGTGGGCTTCTGGAATCTCTCCCACAAGCAAACCATGTTCGGCAACGCCAGCGACCTGGTGGGCTTCCGGCTCATGCCGCTCGAAGCGCAATTCCAGAAAGCCATCCAGGCGAAATGGTCGTATAAGGTGGCGGATATGGATCGCC
>JADGNS010000536.1 GCA_017883355.1 Candidatus Solibacter sp. | reverse complement strand
GAGAACCAGACCCTGACGATTGCCGGCGAGCGCAAGTTCGAAGCCGCCAGCAACGACAAGGGCTATCACCGGATCGAGCGCAGCTACGGCAATTTCGTGCGCAGTTTCGCCGTGCCCAACGCCTTCGATACCGATAAGATCAATGCAGGCTACAAGAACGGCGTGCTGACCGTCACCCTGACCAAGAAGGAAACCGCCAAACCGCGGCAGATCAAGATCGAAACCGAAACCGCCGTGTAACGCAACGAACTTCCGAACGTCGCATCTATATAGACAAGAGATTTGGGGCAGGCCAGCACCCTCCGGGTGAGCCTGCCCCGTGTTTTCTGGGAGACCCTAATGTTTCGTCTCGACAAGTTGACTCAAAAAGCCCAGGACGCCTTGCAGCAATGCCAGGTGCTGGCCGAAAAAAATGGCAGCCAGGTGATGTACCCGCTGCATCTGCTGATCGCTCTCGCCGAAGAGAAGGAGGGCATCGTCCGGGGGGTGCTGGAGAAGTGCGGAGTACACCCCGAAGCGATCCTCGCCGAGGCGAGGCGGCTGCTGCCTTCCCTGCCCAAGACCGGCAACATGCAGCCGGGCGTGTATCTGGCGCCGCCGCTCAATGAAATCCTGGAACACGCCTTCGACGAAGCTATCCGCTTCAAGGATGAGTTTGTTTCCACCGAACATCTGCTGCTGTGCATCGCCAAGGAGCGCAATGAACCGGCCGGCCAGCTCCTGGAACGCGCCGGCGCCACCCACGACGCCATCCTGAAGGCGCTGGTCAGCGTGCGCGGGACGCAGCGCATCACGGACCAGAATCCGGAAACCAAGTATCAGGCGCTGGAACGCTACGCGCACGATCTCACCGAATCCGCCCGGCAGGGCAAGCTGGACCCGGTGATCGGCCGCGACGACGAGATCCGCCGTGTGATGCAGGTGCTGAGCCGCCGCACCAAGAACAACCCGGTGCTGATCGGCGAACCGGGCGTGGGCAAGACCGCTATCGTCGAAGGACTGGCCCAGCGCATCGTCCGCGGCGACGTACCGGATCAGCTCAAGAACAAGAAACTGGTGGCGCTCGATCTGGGCAGCATGATCGCCGGCACCAAGTTCCGCGGTGAGTTCGAGGACCGTCTCAAGGCAGTGGTCAAGGAGATCATCGATTCCAACGGGGAGATCATCTGCTTCATCGATGAGCTGCACACCCTGGTGGGGGCGGGTTCGGCGGAAGGCGCCATCGACGCGGCCAACCTGCTGAAGCCGGCGCTGGCGCGCGGCGAACTGCGCTGCATCGGCGCCACCACGCTCAACGAGTACAAGAAGCACATCGAAAAGGACGCCGCTCTGGCCCGCCGTTTCCGTTCCGTGTTCGTGGGCGAGCCCACCGTGGACGACACCATCGCCATTCTGCGCGGGCTGAAAGAGAAATTCGAGATCCACCACGGCGTGCGCATCAAGGACGCGGCCATTCTGTCGGCCGCCGTGCTCTCGCACCGCTATATTGCCGACCGCTTCCTGCCGGATAAGGCGCTCGACCTGATCGACGAAGCGGGCTCGGCGCTGCGCCTGCAGATCGGCTCCATGCCGATCGAGATCGACGATCTGGACCGCCGTACGTCGCACCTGGAGATCGAGCGCCAGGCGCTGAGTAAAGAGAAGAACGCCGCCTCGCACGAACGCCTGCGCCACGTGGAGAACGAACTGGAGACGGTGCGCGGGCAATCCGCCGCGTTGAAGGAACGCTGGAACCGCGAGAAAGGCGCTATCGCGCGGGTGCGTACGTTGAAAGAAGAGCAGGACACGCTGCGCCAGGAAGAAGAGAAAGCCAGCCGCGCCGGCGATTGGGAGAAGGCGGCGCAGTTGCGCTACGGCCGGCTCTCGCAAATCGAAAAGGACATTCTGGCGGCCGAGCAGGAGATGGAAGCCGTCAAGGAACATGCCCTGCTCAAAGAGGAGATCGACGAGGAGGATATCGCGCGCATTGTGGCCAAGTGGACCGGTATCCCGGTAGCCCGCATGATGGAGGGCGAAATCCAGAAACTGGTGCAGATGCCGGAGCGCCTGAAGGACCGCGTGGTGGGCCAGGACACCACCGTGCAACTGGTGGCCAACGCCATTTTGCGCAACCGCGCGGGATTGAGCGATCCCAACCGGCCCATCGGCAGCTTCATCTTCCTGGGGCCGACCGGCGTCGGCAAGACCGAGCTGGTCCGCGCCCTCGCCGAGTACCTGTTCGACGACGACAAGGCGATGATCCGGGTGGATATGAGCGAGTACATGGAGAAGCACGCGGTGGCGCGGATGGTGGGCTCGCCTCCCGGATATATCGGCCACGAGGAGGGCGGGCAGCTCACCGAGCAGGTGCGGCGGCGGCCCTACTCGGTGCTGCTCTTCGACGAAATCGAGAAGGCGCATCCCGACGTGTTCCACCTGCTGCTGCAGATTCTGGACGACGGCCGCCTGACGGATGGGCAGGGCCGCACGGTAAGCTTTAAGAACACGGTGATCGTGATGACGTCCAACGTGGGCACGGGAATGGTGGAGCGCAACACGATCGGATTCTCGGTCCACGGCAAGGATACGCGCAGCGAGGAGACGCGCAAGCGCCTGCTGGAATCGCTCAAGCAGCAGTTCCGGCCGGAGTTCCTGAACCGGGTGGACGATATCATAGTGTTTAACTCGCTGACGCGCGAGCACCTGGCGCGGATTGTGGACATACAGCTGCAGAACGTGGGCAAACTGCTGCAGGACCGGAGGCTGAAACTGGAAATCACCGCCGCCGCCAAGGACCGCATCATCACGGAAGGCTACGACCCGCAGTATGGCGCGCGTCCCATGAAACGCGCGATCCAGCGGCTGATCCAGGATCCGCTGGCGCTGAAACTGATCACCGGCGGCTTCGCGGAAGGCGACACCATCCTGGTGGACGCCGCCGAAGGGACGGACCACGAGCTGACGTTCACCCGGCTGGTCCCGGCTCCGGTGGGGGCGGAGACCGCCGCGGTACGCATATGAACAAGACCGCTCCCTCACGGTCGCGGCTCCGTTGGGAGCTGTGTGCTCCAATCCGAGCCGCGACCGTGAGGGAGCATTCCGAAGATCTACTTTTTTTATGTCCATCAACACTCTGAAAACCGCCGCGCTGCTCGGCTTCCTGACCGCCATCCTGCTGATTGGCGGAGAGGCGATCGCCGGTCGTCAGGGCCTCTACATGGCGCTGGGGATCACCGGGATCATGAATTTTGTCAGCTATTTCTTCTCCGACAAGATCGCGCTCATGAGTTACTCGGCGCAGGCGGTGACGGAGACCGAGAACGGCGAGGCCTATCGCCGCGTGGCGCCCATGGTGCGCGATCTTTGCGAGCGCATGGGGCTGCCTATGCCGAAGCTGTGGATCATCCCCGACGATTCGCCCAACGCGTTCGCCACCGGCCGCAATCCGGCGCACGCCTCGCTGGCCTTCACCGCGGGTATTCTTCGTTTAATGGCCGACAACGAACTGCAAGGCGTGATCGCCCACGAACTGGGCCACGTGCTGCACCGCGATATCCTGATCAGCTCGGTGGCCGCCATGGTCGCCGGGACCATCACGTTTCTGGCCCGTATGGCCTTCTGGTTTGGCGGCAGCCGCGATGACGAGGACCGCGGCAGCCCGATCGCGGCCATCGCCATGATGATTCTGGCGCCCATCGCCGCTATGCTGATCCAGATGGCGATTTCCCGTTCGCGAGAGTACGATGCCGATGCCGCCAGCGCCAAGTATGTCGGTTCGCCCTACCCGCTGATCGGCGGTCTCGAAAAACT
Organism: Candidatus Solibacter sp.; assembly: GCA_017883355.1. GTDB lineage: Bacteria > Acidobacteriota > Terriglobia > Bryobacterales > Bryobacteraceae > Solibacter. The sequence goes on along the minus strand of JADGNS010000536.1, from coordinate 828 downwards.
CGAGTCCTGGTCCAAGCAGATCCCGATGGATGCTTCGCCCTCCACCGCCCACATGTTCATCATCAAACCCTTCACCGGCCAAAGCATCATGCGCCTGTTCTCCACCCATCCCTCCACCGAGGAACGCATCGCCCGCCTGCAGGCCGCTCGATGAATGAAGTCCGCGTGAGCCGCAAAGGCGCCGATCGTGTGGCGAGCGGCCATCCCTGGATTTTCACCAGCGATATCGCCGACCGCGACGGCGCGCGACCGGGACAGGCGGTCAAGGTGGCCGACCCGCGGGGACGTCCGCTGGGCACGGCCCACTACAGTTCCAGTTCGCAGATCAGTTTGCGCATGCTCTCGCGGCAGGTGGAAGAGATCGGCCGCGATTTCTTTTTGCGCCGCCTGCGCGCCGCCGAAGAGCACCGGCGCACCGTGGTGCGCCACACCGATGCCTACCGCGTGGTGCATGGCGAAGCCGACCTGCTGCCCGCTCTGGTGGTGGACCGCTACGGCGATTACCTGGTCGTGCAGACTCTCGACCAGGGCATGGATGCCGCCAAGAGCGTGATCGCATCCGCTCTCGAAGAGATCTTCCATCCCAAGGGCATTGTGGCGCGCAACGATGTTTCGGTGCGGGAGAAGGAGGAGTTGCCGCTGGAGACGACGACGCTCGCTGGCGAGGTTCCCGAGAGCGTCGCCGTGCAGATGAACGGGCTCACGCTGCAGGCCGACCTGATGCGCGGGCAGAAGACCGGCATCTATCTGGATCAGCGCGACAACTACCGCGCCGCGGCCCGCCACGCCCGGGGAGGCAAGGCGCTCGATTGCTTCACCTCTACCGGC
>JADGNS010000535.1 GCA_017883355.1 Candidatus Solibacter sp. | reverse complement strand
TGCCGGAAATTGTCCCGGCCGACACCGCGACCGATTCGGCTTCGGCTTTGCGCGCCATCAAGGCTGGCAAGGCTGCCGGAGGCGGAGGAGGCGCCAGCGCCGGGGCGGGCACTGCCTTTTTTTCCAGCGTCACGGCGGCGGGAGTTTCGGCGACTCTGCCCAGACGGCCGGCGTCGAATTGGCGGGCCGGCGACCGCGCCACGGCGGGCGCGGGGGAATTGGTTTCAGCCCGGCGATCCTTGAGCGGCTCAGTGGCCGCAGAGCCGGGCGGCGGCGGCGCAATGGCCCTCACGGGCGCTGCTTGCTTGTCCGCCATGTTGTCCGCAATTGTCGGGGCGGCGGCGGCGACAATGGACCGCTTTGCGGCGTCGGGCTGGCTGGCCGGTGGCGGGGGTTGGGAGGGCAGCGGCCGTTCCTGGGGCCGCAATTCCGCTACGATGACGGGCGCGGCCGATTTCAGGCCCGCGGGGCGCGTGCCCTGCCAGACTGCGACTATGGCGATCGCGGCGACGCCCGCCGTCGCCAAGCCGGCGACCGCGGGACGGCGCAGCCACTGCCAGAAACCGCCGAGGCGGTTCGACGGGGTATCGAGCGCGCTCAGCAATTCCGCGCGGGCCGCCGGATCGCGCAAGAGATCGCGCAGCGATTGTTCGCGGGCCAGCGCGTCGAACAGTTCCTGATCTTCCAGGGCGGCGGCAAACAGCGCCTGCTGCTCTTCGGTGGTCAGCGTGCCGGTGGCGTATCCGCCCAACAGCTTTTTGATATCTTCCGGGCTCATCGTTTGGGAGGCTCCCAACTCCCGCCCATGGCCTCCAGCAGGTTCTTGCGGCAGCGGTGATCCCAAGTGTAGATGGTATTGATCGCCGCCACCCCCATGATCTTCTGTATCTCCGGAAACGGCTTGCCCTGCAACTTCAGGCGCAACAGTTCGCGGCACCGGTCGCCGAGGCCGCTCATGGCTTTGGCCAGCCGCTCCAGCATCTGCTTGCGTTCCACGTACTCGGCCGGATTGGCGTCCAGATCCGGCAACTGGATATCGGTAATCGAAACCTGGTTGTACTCGCCGTGCCGCACCGATTTACGGCGCTGGCTCATGATCTTGAAGCGCACAATCTGGAGGGAAAGCGGCAACAGGTCTTCCACGCGTTCCAGGTGGGCGTACTTTTCGTGAAGCAGCAGGAGCACCTCCTGTGCCAGGTCCTCGGCGGCGTCCCTCGATAGATGAGATGCCGCGAAGCGCACGATCCTTTCACGAAGCTTGGCCAGAACCTGTTCGCGCTCCACTTTCAAGGGCATCATAACATCCCCAGGAAGAGCCGCCTGGAAAGGCGGCTGCAGCCAGGATTGGCTGCCCCACTTAGTACCCGAGGTTGGGGCCGAAGTCGGGCTTCAGGCCGGCTCGGACTAAGGCGAGCCATTCGGCCAACTTGCCGCGGTTGCCGATCCAGAACTGGGTGCAGGATTCCAGGTATTCCAGCACGGTAGCGGTTTCGCCGAGGTCCAGGAGCTCCTTGGCGAGCGCCATGTTAGGGCCGAGGGAACCAAGGTTTCCACTGCCCGGGGTTCGGCCGGCGGCCAGCAGATAGCGTTTGGCGGCGTCCGGCTTGGATTCGCGGAGCGCCAGACGGCCGAGGACGATGTTGCCCTGGTGAATGGCGTCGCCGGTCCACCAGAAGATGCCGTGCCGGGCGGCTTCCAGGGCTTCGTTGGCGAGACTTTCCGCGAGCGCAAACTCGTTGGCGGCGAAGGCGGCGCGCGCCATCCGGGGCAGCAGCGGATTGCGGGTAATGCCGTCTTTGCCGGCCAGGATTTCCAGGTGCTGGAGTTCCAGCAGAGGAGATGCTTGGGAGCGGGCGCGCAGGCTCAAAAGCGAGGCGTTGAGGCGGATGGCGATGCGCGAGGCCTCGGGCCAATCCTCGGTGCGAATGGCGGCGCGGATCTGGTCCAGCATGAGGTTGAATTCCCTCTGGTCGGGTTTCGGCTGCGCGCCTGCCAGCGCCACCGCCGCCACCCACAGAAGTACCAACCTCCGCATGCAAGAACTTTACTACAGATTGACGGGGACGACTTCCTCAAAAATCGCCGGCGGCACGGTCACGCCAGAGATGCGCAGGCGCTCCAGGAGCTTGGGCATGACGCCGGTGGCGCGGAAGCGGCCCTGCACCTTGCCGGCATCGGTGACGCCGATGCGGTCGAAGGTGAAGATCTCCTGGAGATCCACTTTTTCCTCGCGCACGCCCAGCACTTCACTGACGCTGAGGACTTTGCGGGTTCCGTCCTGCAAGCGGGAAACCTGCACTACGAGTTTGAGGGCGCTGGCCAGTTGCTGGAGGATGACGCGCGTGGGAATTTCGAGATCGGCCATCATGACCATGGTTTCCAGGCGGGAGAATGCGTCGCGGGGGGTATTGGCGTGCACCGTGCTCATGGAGCCTTCGACGCCGGTGTTCATGGCCTGGAGCATGTCGAGGGCTTCGGCGCCGCGGCACTCGCCGACGATGATGCGGTCGGGGCGCATGCGGAGGGCGGTGCGCAGCAGGATGCGCTGGTTGATACCGCCTTCCTTGTTGAGGTTGGGCGGGCGGGTTTCGAACTTGATGACGTGGCGCTGCTGGAGTTGCAATTCCGCCGTGTCTTCGATGGTGATGATGCGTTCTTCCTCGGGGATGAAGCGGGAGAGCGCGTTGAGCATGGTGGTCTTGCCGGAGCCGGTTCCGCCGGAGATCAGCACGGTAACCTTGCACTGCACGCACGCCGAGAGGAAGCGCAGGATGCCGGGCGTGAGGGTCTTGTACTGCAGCATTTCGTCCTGGGTGATGACGTGGCGGCCGAAGCGGCGGATGCTGAGGCAGGGGCCATCGAGCGCGAGCGGCGGAATGATGGCGTTGACGCGGGAGCCGTCCTGGAGGCGCGCATCGACAATGGGCTGGGCTTCATCGATGCGGCGGCCCACCTGGGAGACGATCTTTTCGATGATGTGGAGCAGGTGCGCGTCGTCCTTGAAGCGGACGGCGGTTTCGGAGAGCTTGCCGTTGCGCTCGATGAATACCTTGTTATAGCGGTTGACCAGGATATCGCTGATGCTGGGCTCTTTGAGGAGGGTTTCCAGGGGGCCGAGACCGAGGACCTCGTCGAGCACCTCCTCGACGATCTTGGTCTGCTCGGCGGTGGTCATGGGGACGCGCTCTTCGTCGAGCAGGCGTTCCACGACGCGGCCGATCTCGGCGCGGATGCGGTCTTTGGGGATAGACGAAGCGCGCTCCAGGTTGAGAACGCCGATGAGCTTGCGGTGAATCTGCGATTTGAGCTCGAAGTAGCGGTCGGCGCCGCGGGTGGCGATGGGCAGGGCGCCGCCGCGTGTTGGCAGGGGTCGATTGGGTCCCACTTGTTCTCCCTGGAGGTTGCTCCCGGTGCAGTGTTGTCGATACCGATTATATCGCGGCGGGTGGGAGGGTCTGTATCACCGTCCCACGTCACAGGAAGCGCTGGACCTGATCGCGGAAGCGGGTGTAGACCCAACTGACGGCGACCAGGAGCAGTCCGAGGACGATGAAGCTGACGATGCGGGGGAGGGTTTCCAGGTTGCGCAGGTCCCAGAAGAAGAGCTTCAGGGTGCAGATGAGGAACAGCGCCAGGCCGGAGAGGCGGAGGACGCGGTCGCGGAGGGCGAATCCGGCGGCCAGGAGGGCGACGGCCTCGGCGCCCCAGGCGACGGTGAGGACGGAGCCGCTGACTTCGTGGAAGATCAGGGCGCCCAGGAGCAGGGTGGCGAGGAGGGAATTGTACATCCGGGGGAGGCTGCCGAGTTCGCGGCGGAGCATGGCGGCCCAGAAGCAGGCGATGGTGGGGGCGATGGTCAGGACGGTCTGAACCGATCCCATGTCGTTAACGAAGCAGCGCGTGGCCACCAGGGCGCTTACCAGGAGCGCTTGCGCGCGGAGGCTGCGGCGGTCGAATTCGGCGAGGCCCAGTGCGGCCAGCGCCCAGGCGGGGCTGACGGCCCAGGCCGGCAGGAGTGCATGGAGGCCGGCCAGGAGGAAGAGGGTGGCCGGGACGGTCGCGACATCGGTCACGCGGCCGCGGGCCTGGTTGCGGGCACGCAGGGCGAAGGCGTAGGTGAGAGCCGCGGAGACCAGGACGAGTTTGCTGGAAAGATCGAAGCCGGCGACACGTGACACCCCGAGAATCCCCACAAGAAGGGCCAGGGTGCGGAATTCATCGGGCAGTTGGCGCAGTCCCGCTTCCAACAGCAGGAGTGCCAGGGCGAGCCACGCGATGCCGAGGTATTCGCCGGGCACGAGACGCCAGACGAGGGTGCAGAGGGCGAGCGTGGTAAACCCCGCGCCGGCCATGCGCAGGGCGTCGCGTTCCGCCTCGCCGAACCGGTCCTTGCCGCTCCACAGGGTGGCGTGGACGAAGGCGTACGCAACGGCGGCGGCCACGGCGAGCCCGAGCGCCGGATACGGCACGTAGATGGCGGTAGCGGCGGCGCCCATTAGGGCGAGCGCGTAGCCCTGCACGCGGAAATCGAGCAGGCGGCGCCACCAGCCGAAGGCGAACGGGCCGAGGGCCATGAGGCTCCAGACTCGTCCGCGCCAGGGGTCGCTGGCTTCGAAGCCGGAGACGAGCAG
>JADGNS010000534.1 GCA_017883355.1 Candidatus Solibacter sp. | reverse complement strand
CTGTTCGGGTATTTGGCTTCGCCGATTCCGGCGCGCACGGCGCCGCGTGGCGCGTTTGCCGGTGGGGGTGGCCTCCGTGCCTACCACCGGACGCTGGCACGCCTTCCTGGGGCAAGGGGCGCGCAGAGATGCGCCGTCATCGATCACCACCGCCACCTTGGCGGGCACCACCGCACTGATCGTCCCAGTGTGAGAAGACAACAGTCCGAGAAACGCCTACCATCCACACCACGCTTACCGTGGTGGCCTTGGGTGGTGCTGCCTGAAATGACAGGATCGCTGCAAGGAGTTCCCTTAGGGCGGAATCGGGACGGCGTCAGGGGGCCCCCTAGCGCGATCCCTAAACACCGAGGTGGTCTCTCAATCGGCGGTGCTTCAGTAATTCTGAAAGCCTCTACCATCGACGAAGGAGTGGCGTGCCAGCGGCTGGGGCCATTCTACGAGAGTCCACTTTCTGGCCGGATCACAATTCGACAATCCCGTCGGGGCAGCATGGCGTCGATTTGTGGTCCCCTAGACCGATCACACCTTGAACTTCTCTACTGTCCGGGTTTCACATGCCTGAACAAGTGGCTGGCGCGCAGATCTCCCGAGTGCATGGCAATACCCCCGATCCACCCCGGCGCCGTCACGCCAGAACCCGGTCTCCACCCGCCGCCTGGAACGCCGCTCTGGCATCCGCCTCGCGCCTGAGAACCTCATCCAGGACGTCCTGGAAGTCCGGTAGCCGGGCAAGCGGTCGCAGCCAGGGATCGCGTTGCAGGGCAGTCGAACAGACGTACCCCTCTGTCGCCAGGTCGCGTATGGTCCGCAAAGCCTCCGCATGCTCTCCGTCTCGTGCCAACTGCCGCGTCAGGTAGAACTTGGCTTCCGGATCCGGTGTCGGCCGCACCGCGAGTCCCTGCCGCACGATTTCAAGGCTGCGGGCACGGTCGCCCCGGAGGGAGAATCGCAGAGACTCCATCATGGCCGGAAATGGTCCGCCGGGAAAGCTGCGCCGGTCCAGTATCTCGGCGGCTTCGGACTCCCGCCCGGCGGCGGCCAGGGCTGCCAGATCCAGATAGTAGCGAAAGCCCTCGGAATACCACTCGAGGGTGTGCTCATAGTCTCCCAGCAGGAAAAAGGTGTGGGCCACACTGGTCACCATCTTCGCGTCGAGACGCCGCGCGCGGTGGTGCGCCCGGATCGATTCGTCCAGCAGGCCGCAGTAACGGCACGCCTGAACCAGGCCCCCAAACAGCTCGGGATCGTTGGGATGCCTCTCAGCCTGCCCCAGGATCCGCACCATGGCCGCCTGGGCGTGCCCCGTATCGGTCTCGAAAGGCGTGTATAGATTGTGCGCGATGGGCAGGTCGGGACTCAGCGCAAATGCGCGGTGAAAAGCCCACTTCGCCAGTTCCAGGCTCTGCGGCCCCTCCACGCCGAACTTCTCCAGGGTTCGATAGCACCTGCCCAGACGCGCCCACGCCGGCGCGTAGTCCGGGTCTTCGTCCAGGCATTCGCGATACAGATCCCGCGCCATAGTCAGGTTCTCTAAGGTCCGCTCGCGCTGCACGTGGTTAGCGCGCAGGTAGAACTCATAGGCTCTCGCCGAAGCCGGCACATTGTGCGCTAATACTCGCCGCTCGCGCTCGGTCAGCCGCAGCACCAGTAATTCCACGATGCCGCGCACCAGGCTGTCCTGCACCTCGATCAGGTTGTCGAGCCGGGTCTTGCAGACATAAGACCCCACCATCGTGCCGGAGGGTGCGTGGATCAACTCAGCGCTGACCCGCACCTCGTCCCTCTCACATAGAATCGTGCCCGTGAGCAGCATATCTACATCCGCTTCCCGCGCGATGTGCCTGGGGTCCGGGTTGGCTTCGGCCAGACGCGCGGCCAGCAGGCTGGAACGTATCGTGAGCGAGCGCAGCCCCGCCAGCGACGCCGAGATCGCCTCGGGCAGGCTATGTTCCAGAAAACCGGCCCGTTCATCGCCGTTCAGCACGCGGAAGGGAAGCGCGATAAAGCGGATGGCACGTTCCGCCGGCGCCTCCCCCTCAACCTGTATTGGAGTTCCCGCCGCCGGACCGGAAGCCCAAGTCCGTGTGACCGGCGGAAGAAAGCGATACCCCTGTTTCGGAACCGTTTGAATATAATCGCCGGTGGCTCCGCCTTCCGCCAGAACCTTGCGCAAGAGCGAGATCTTACTGGCCAGGCTGACTTCTTCCACGAAGCTGTCCGGCCACAGCGCCGTCATCAGATCTTCCTTGCGCATCAGATGGTCCGGGTTGCGCACCAATAGCAGCAGCGTCTCGAAGGCTTTGGGTGGAAGCGAGAGAACCTGGTCGCCACGCCGCAGAATGCGTTCGCCGGGCACCAGCCGGAACGGGCCGAAGGCATAAGCTTGCGGCTCCGTCGTCTCGGCGCGGGCTGCGGGGCCTGCCGGGACGGCGATTCGACTCGGCGAACTCAGAAGCGTCCGAAGAGATTTCATCAAGAAAACATCAAGTTTCCGTCAAGACTTGCCCGGTCCACGCCGGTAATACTGATTCCGTACTGGGGCGGATCGAAAACGGAGTTTCCGACCCGGATCCGTACAAATTCTAACCGAATCGGAAGGAGATTGATATGAAATTCGCAACGGTCCTATTGCTGGGAGTCCTGCTTCTGGGGTCATGCGCATCGCTGAATGCCCAACCCGCCGGATCTTCCCAAGTGGTGATGGCTTTCCTGGGTGGGTCGGTTTTCACCTCGGATACGACGGCTATCTGCATGTCGTACTACCCCATCATTGGAGATCTACCCCTGCAGATGTTGTTCGCGGCGCCCATGTTTGGTAAACCGGTCGTCGACAAGGAACACGCTTACTTCATCTGGGTTTCGGAATTCAGCATGCAAGAGCTGCCCTCCAACAAGGACTATAACTACATCGCGCTGATTCCCGAGGGAGAAGCCACCATCTATTTCACCGCCAGGCCCGATCTCCGTGACTGGAGCGACTGGAGTAAGCGAAGCACATGGGGGGAACCCGTGGCCAAGTTCGTCAGGAAAGCGGGAATCTTCTATAGCGCCGATGGCGGAAACTCGGGCCCGTTCACGTCCACCGCAATCCTGGTGTCGAGCCATACCTTCTCGATCTTTGGAAAATCGTTCAACTTCGCCGACGTGATCCCGCACGGCATGACCTGCTTCGAGAATGGAGTTGGAGAGGCGGAGGCCGGCACCTGCACCGCGATCGGCGGCGCGCAGTAAGAAATGGGTCGCACTTGGTTCCCCAGCGAGGGGCGGTGAGCCTGCCGCCCCTCCTCGCCGGTCCGTACTTTTGGTGCATCCTGCCACCCGGAGGATACGTATCTATCTGGTGGAGACCGAAATGAAACGGATCGTCATTTTCTCCGCTCTTGCCGCCGCGGCCGCCGCCCAGGCGCCCGACGTGCGAACCATCATGGAAAACGTCGGCCGCAACCAGGTACAGGCGGTCGCCGAGCGCCAGGAGTTCACCTTCCATCAGAAACAACTGCTCCGCTTGCACCGCGGCAGCGGCAAGGTGGCGCGCGAGGAGCATCGCGAATATGAGGTTGCCCCCAACAGCCACGGCGTGCGCAAGGAATTGTCCCACTTCGACGGCAAGTACGAGTACAAGGGCAAGTACGTCAGCTACGACCGCCCCGGCTACAAATACAAAGGCATGGATGTGGATGGCGATCTGGTCAACGGATTCTCCGAAGACCTGACCAACGATGAGCACTCGCGCGACGGCATCGGCATCAGCCTCTTTCCGCTGACCACCGAGGAGCAGCGCAAGTACAACTTCAAACTGCTGGCCGCCGAGCCATACCGCGGCCGCGACGTTTACCGCGTCAGCTTCGAGCCTAAGCCCCACCAGGACTTCGACGACGGCACCTGGAAGGGCGAAGCGCTGATCGATGCCGCCGAATTCCAGCCCGTCCTGGTGCACAGCAAGCTGGCCTTCAACATTCCGAAGGCCGTCAAAATCCTGCTCGGAACGGACGTCAAAGGACTGGGCTTCTCCGTTACGTATCGGAAGTTCGAGGACGGCGTATGGTTCCCCGTGAGCTATGGCGGAGAGTTCGAAGTGCGGGCGGTATTCTTTTACAAGCGGACGATTTCGGTGAACCTGACCAATACGGAGTTTCACCGCACCAACGTCGCGAGCAGCGTGACTTATCTGGCAAACGATAAGTGACAGGATGACGGCTTCGGCCTCCCGGCCCGCCGCCAGGAGGAATCGTCCGATTCGCCTTACGGCACCAGTTGATAGGACTTCATATGGCCGAGCAATTTGCCCAGATCGATAGGCTTCACGAGATAGGCATCGCACAGCTCCATGAAGCATCGGGCCACTTCCTTGAGGTCGTCCACCGTCGTCGTCATGACGATCTTCACGCCACGGGTCGAGGGAATCCCCCGGGAGTCTTCCAGTGCCCGCACGTGCCGAACCGCCTCGCGGCCGTCCATTTCGGGCATCATGATATCCATGCAGATCAAATCGTATCCCTGCCCTCGCTCCGAGGCGGAACGAAACGCCTCCACGGCTTCCCTGCCGTTCACCGCGATATGACATTCGCCGTAACGGGAAAGGAAGGTCTGCGCCTGGCTGCCCGCGGGACCGTCGCGTAGCCCGGCCAGAT
>JADGNS010000533.1 GCA_017883355.1 Candidatus Solibacter sp. | reverse complement strand
CCAGCGTCCGGCCGGCAAGCAATTTCAAGGAACGGCGTTTACCAGAATCGATATGGTCGTTGGACGATAGGGCTGTTATCGCCAGCTATCGCCTTCGGCCGGGTTCCAGGAACCCTGTGACCAATCCAGTTTCCGATGAACCCTGTGACCAATCCAGTTTCCGATACGCCGTTTTCACGGCCACGAAAGCTGGGCGGCGAGTTGTCTAGGTTCGGTCGCGCCGTGGCGACAAGCTGATTCCAGTCGAGCCGCACCACCCGAGGCAAGCGGAGGTTTTTGTCCTAAAATAGAAAGAGCATGCGGCCACGACATTTTGCGTGCCTCCTGGCGGTCGTGTTTGGCGGCATAACGCTCGCCGGCGCGGCTGTCAACCTCTCCTATGTGGACTTTGGCCCTGGCGGAAACGCCTGCTGCCTGGTGCCCGACGGGCTCGGCAATCTCTACGTGATCGGCAGCGTCGCCGGCGCGTCCGGCACCAACATCTCCGTCACCAGGCTGGACGCCGCCCATCACGTGGCCGGCAGCTTCACGTTTGGCGGCGGGGGGTCCGACCAGCCGAAAGCCGCGGCGCTCGATCCGCAGGGAAACCTCGTCATTGCCGGGCAGACGAATTCCTCAGATTTTCCGCTGGTCAATGCTCTGATTTCCCAGACAGAGCCCAGGGTTCCCGCCGGGTTCATCACCAAGGTGAATCCCTCCAGCGGGCAGATCCTCTTCTCGACGCGCATCGGGGGGCTGGCCGCGGAGAGTTTCGTTCGCATCGGCAGTGCCGTGAACGCGCTAGCCGTCGATCCCGGCGGAAACATCTATGCCGCTGGGTGGACCAACGCCACGGACTTCCCCGTCAGCGCCGATGCCTTCCAGAAGAGCGGCGCCGGGGGCAGTTCCTTCGGAACGCGCCCCTTCGGTTTCGTCCTCAAGCTTTCCCCCGCCGGCGACCGCCTGCTGTACTCGACGCTGCTGGGAGGCGCCACCGCCGACTGCTTCGGCGGAAGCCACTGTGTCGGCAAGTTCGGGTCCAACACCGTCAACGCCATCGCCGTGGATCGCAATGGCATCGCCACGGTGGGCGGCACTACCAACTCCCCCGACTTCCCTGTCACGACTGGCGTGGTGCAGACCGTCTGCCGCTGCCAGGAGTACGCCAACAACGGTTTCGTGGCGCAACTCAACGCCGACGGCAGCGGCCTGCGCTGGTCCACATTTCTGGGCGGCTCCTGGTACGGCTATTCGCAGGTTCCGGCTGGCATCAATACGATCGACGCCGTGGGCCAGGATGCCGCGGGGAACGTCGTAGTGGCCGGCAGAACCGATGCCGACGATTTCCCTACCACTCCCGGGGTTCTTCAAGCCAAACTGGCCGGCACGGTCGCCCCGTACCAGCGGTCTACCGACGGCTTCGTCTCCAAGCTCAACCCCACCGGCACGGCGCTCCTGTTTTCGACGTATCTGGGCGGCAGCCTGGAGGATCGGGTCAACGACCTGCAGATGGATGCGCAGGGAAACATCTGGGTGACCGGCGCCACAGCCTCCACCGATTTGCCCGGCACCCCGGCTTCGTTCACAGGATCGTTCTTCGCTCTGGTGTCGGCCGACGGGGCCCGCCTGCTGGCTTCGCAACGGACCCCCGCGGGCGCAGCCGGCCAGGCTATTCGCGCCGGGAGCGCTGTCACGGTGTTGGGAGTCTCCGGCTCCGTGCTGCAGGTTCCCGGGGGCCAAGTGCAGGGCGTGGCGGTCTTCGGCGTCGCCAGTGCGGCCAGCAACGGCGTGAAGGCCTATGTCGCGCCGGGAGAATTTGTCAGCCTGTATGGCAGCCTGCTCGGGCCGAGCCCGGGTGTGAGCGCCATCCTCGACAGCCAGGGCCGCATTGCCAACCAGCTTGCCGGCGTGCAGGTGCTCTTCAATGGCATCCCCTCGCCATTGCTGTACGCGAGCCAGGGCCAGGTGAACGCGCTTGTCCCCTATGGAATCACCGGCGGCGCCACCGCTAGCGTCCAAGTGACCACAGCGGGTGGTAATTCTCCCGCCGTCAGCCTGAACCTGCGGCCGGCCCAGCCGGAGGTGTTCAACAGCGGAGGCGCTGCGCTGGCTCTGAATCAGGACAACTCCGAGAACTCAGCGCAGAACCCCGCTGCTCCCGGTTCGATCGTGACCATATTCGCCAGCGGCGCGGGGGGCCTGCGCAGCTCGCCACCGGACGGATCGATTCCCAGCGAGGCAGGGGGTGGGCCGGTCTTGCCTGTGGCCGTGCTCCTCAACAACCGCTCGCTCGAAGTGTTGTACGCCGGCAATGCTCCCGGCCTGGTAATCAACCTCCTGCAAATCAACCTGCGTTTACCACAGCAGGGGGCCGGCGGCGAGTTTCAACTTATTATTGGCGGTTTCTTTTCCGACCCCTTCTCGCTCGCTGTCCAGTAGGGCGGAAAGACAAGCGCCTGTCCATCGCGCCAAGGTCGCCGGCGAGCCGGTCACACGAGGGGCGCGGCGATTCCGCGGTGGGTGCGTGACACCATGGACCGCCACCCAGCGCCAGACGATGTTCATGAGCATCACGGCTCTGTGCGACATGAAGACGTACAGCCGGTATTTGGACAATTATCTCCGTGGCGAGGGCCCTCCCCGTACCGGCGGAAGATGGCGCCCTGCTGCCGCGGCTGGTACTCGTGGCCCGAGACTCGGGGGAGAGGAGTACCTTCTGGGCTTCCAATTCGGATGGAATTGGTCGATGATGTTTCTGCGGCCCCGGTAGGCGCCAAATTCGGTGGCAAGCACTGATCGACTTGCTGCGGGGCCACTTCGTTGGGGTGTTCGAGGAAGTCAAAGATGCGACAACGATGGACCGATAGGGAGGTAGTTCCGAAGCGGAGGCAAAGCGCGTGCCCGCGGTGCAGCGCATGGTCGTCGGCGGAGCGCTGCCCCCAATGTGGTGCGCACAGGCTCAGCACGGAATTCAGCCAGGTCCGGATCGAAGATCGGCCGAGAACAGCCGCTGCGGGCCGATAGCCGTGCAGGACGGGCAAAGCACGCACGATTCCGCGGCAGGGGCGCTTGTGCTCTGGAACGACTGGCCCAGCCGCCTCCGAGCGTCGACCGGCCGATTAGCGGTGGCGCAACGTCCAGGAAGCGACCCGCGCGGATGATGGCGTCATCGGTGAGTGCCCCGGGCGGAACGACGGCGCGGCCGCTAACGCCGTTTTTAACAGGCGATATAACAGGCCAGCGCGGGAGACGAATTTGCGTCGCTGCGGCGGCTCCAGCCGGCCCACATCATGGCGAATTCGCTCGGGGGGCGGGCTTGACGCCGTGCTCCTGCCACGGCTCCGCACGCCACACCCATCGCCGATAAGGCGATCCCGATCATCAGACGTGCGAGATGTGACTCTCCAGGCTTTGATCTGAGCGAGCTGGGTGATCAACTCTTCCGTCATCCCGTCGGTAAAGTACTCCTGTTCGGGATCGCGGGAAAGGTTCGTTAAGCAGTTCCAGCAGCCCGGCAAAGTAGGTGCATGCCAATCCGCTACTGGAGTTGGTCTCGAGAGCCAACCGGAACTCTCTTTCCGCTCCCTCGAAGTCCCAATCATAGAATGTTTTGACAACGGCTAGCATTGCGTGCGCCTCCGCGATCCCGGAGTCGATTGCCAGGGCCTTTCGCGCGAGGTTGCGGGCCTCTTCCATTCCTTTGCGAACGCCAGCGACCTGCATCTCGAAGGTCAGCATATGCCCAACGGGGAGGTTCTCGAGGCCTAATGGCTGATCAACTTCTCCTCGCGCCGGGTCGGCAGCCGCTGGGAGATTGCGAACCAGGGATTCAACGATGGCAAGAATCGCTATGTGACGCGACATGTGCCACCATCAGCCCAACGGCCTGCTGCTGCAGCGGCTCATCACGGCGCTGGCGCTCACCATCGAGCGATTCTATCGGCTGCGCTACCTGCACCGCGGCCGACACAGCAGGTGACACGCGTACTGAAGGTTTCCTATTCGCACATGCTCCACCTGATAGGGGCGATGTGCAGGGAATGCCGCCAGTCCACCACGTTCGCGCCGGACGGAGTGCGCGTGTCCGCCGCGTCGCACCGACGGAATGGGCTGAGGGCGATGCTAAACCTCCAAACCGCTGCCGTTCACGGTGGCATGAACGTGTCGCGCAGTTCCTGGGCAGCGGTCTTGGCCGTACTGCCGACGCCGAGAGTGTGGTAGGGTCGCCTCATCCACGCCGCGGACGATGCGGAGCCGGCGGCCGCCGGCGAGCACCAACTCGATAGCGGCATCGCTTCCGCCGGGCTCCTCGCTGACCAAAGCGAAGCTCGCGAGAGCGGTGCTCTGCTGCTGCTTCCGGCGTCTCCGGAATTCAGAACGGGAAGGATGGATTGGCCGGACGCTTACTCACGCGGACGTTGCCTGCTGTGAACGGCCCATCGGGTGCACCGGATGATAGCTGGCGGTAACAGCCCATCCGTCCAACAACTGGATCGCTCGCGTGACGCGCCGACCACGAAAGTGGGCGCCGGGAGGGGGCAGCATCTTGCGAATGTCAGCCAAGCCGGTGGATCCCACAACACCAAACTGACGGCCACGACGCCACACGCGCGCCGCCATCGGCGACCTGGCGCCGTCCTACCACGTGGCGGCGCT
>JADGNS010000532.1 GCA_017883355.1 Candidatus Solibacter sp. | reverse complement strand
CCCCGTGGAAGTCAGGCTGGTGGTGCTCCGCTTGCCCTCGGCCATTTCGATTTCCGTAATCGACCGGTAGGGGTTCTGCCCGATCGAATAGACGCTCTGACCGAAGAAGAGATCGCGCATGGTGGAGTTGCCCACCACCACCATCTCGTAGATGCTCCGCGGGTCCGCCGGAAGCTCCTCGATAGCCCGCGTCAGATAGCCCGCCAGCGTGCGCCGCAACAGGCCGCGGTGCTCGCCATCGTAGCTGATGCGCGCCATCACGTCGCTACCGCCGAAGCGTTGCGGATTCTCCAACGATGTGTCCGCGATCTGCTCGCCGCTTTCCAGGTCGAACAGCCGCAGCACGACGGTGGTGGTCCCCAGATCCATGGCGAGGCCGTGGATCGGTCCCGGCGACCGGTCCACCACTTCGCCATCGATCAGAATCCACTCGCCATCGCGCGTCACCGCCGGTTCCAGCTTCGCCTTGCGCCCCAGTGGCAGCCCGAAGGCGTGCCGCTCGATCCGCATATTGGCGCGCCGCATGGTGTGGCATTTCAGAGCCGCGACCGTGAGGGAGCGGTTGCCGCTGTCCCGCACCCGCGCCTGGCACGACAGCCGGAAATTGCCCTTAAGATGTCGCTCCTGCTCCGTGCGCTCCGAAAGGCCGTCGATGCCTTCCGTAACCTCGACGATGCACTCCTTGCACTTGCCCTGCTTCCGGCAGGAAGTGGGAACCTGTATGCCCACGCTCTCGGCGCAATCGAAGAGCGAAGCGCCTTCCTCCGCCGGGACCGGTTGTCCGTTGATGGTGAGCGTCACCAATCGGCCTTTGCCTCCAACTCCTCTCTCACCGCCCTCGCCACTTCTTCCGCCGAACCCTCGCGCTCTTCCTCTTCGCTCCACTTCCACTGCGCAAGGTACGTGTCCGCGTCCTGCAGTCCCCGCCGGGCCGCCATCAGGTCGATCTGCTCCTGGAAGCTGTCCGGCAGTTGCACCGTGACGTCGTCCATATCGTCCTCGACCTTGATTTGCGAAGGAATCTCCTGCCAGTAGAGAATCTTATACGTTGCCATGGGAAGCCGCCCTTTCCGCCGACAGGCGCAGAAACAGATCCACCGCGGCCGAAGCGTTCACTCCATACCCGTCGGCGCCGATCTCGTCGGCGAACGACTGGCTGATCGGCGCGCCGCCCACCGCCATCTTGATGTGTCCCAGTCCGGCCGCTTCAAAGCCGCCGATCACCGTCTTCATGTACGTCATCGTAGTGGTCAGCAGGGCGCTCATGCCGATGATCGTCGGATTGCATTTCGCCGCCGCCGCCAGGAATTTCTCCACGCTCTGGTCCACGCCGATATCGTGTACTTCAAACCCCGCGCCCTCGGCCATCATGCAGACCAGGTTCTTGCCGATATCGTGCAGGTCGCCGCGCACCGTGCCCATCAGCAGCACCCCCACCGGATTGGTAGTGCCGTCCTTAGCGGTTAACAACGGCTTCAACACCGCCATGCCCGCCTTCATGGCGCGCGCCGCAATCAGCACTTCCGGAACGTACAGCACGTTGTGTTTGAAGTCCTCGCCCACCACGCTCATGCCGGCGATCAGGCCTTCGTTCATCACTTCCTGCACCGGACGGCCTTCGGCGATGGCGTCCTTGGTCATCTGTTCGACTTCCTTGGCATTGCCCTCGTAGAGAAACTGATTCATCAAGGCGTAATCGACCATGGTGACCCCCTGCCTAGACGGCGACCGTCATGCTGGCCGCGCGCCGCACGTTGAATTCTTCTAGCGCCTCCAGCATGGCCAGAATGTTCTCCCGCGGCATCCCCGGGCTCACTCCGCCGCCCACCGAAAGAATGATTCCTTCCCCGCCTGAGGCCTCCAGCACTTCCAGCGTTTCGTCCTTCACTTCTTCCGGCGTGCCGCGCACCGCGATCTCCAGCGGATTGACGTTCCCCATCAGGCACATCCGGTCGCCCACCCGGCGCTTCACTTCGCTGATGTGTTTTTGCTTGCCCCAATTGAGGACGTTGAATCCCGCGTCCGGCAGGTGGTCGAGGCAGGCATCCACTTCCGCGTCGTTGTGGTAAAGCTTGACCCAGTCCTCCGGGAACGCGTCGCAGATGCGCTTCAGGTAGGGGTGCGCGAACTCCATGTAGTGCTCTTCATTGATGAAGCCCACAATGTCGTCCAGAATGAAAATGCCCTCCACCGTATCGCCCATCACCTTGTGCTGCGCCTTCAGCCAGTCGATGATCACGCGCGTGCACAGGTCGATCAGGCGGTGCGCCCCCTTCGGGTCTTCCACCAGGTCGATCATGAAGTGCGTGGTGCCGCGCACAAAACCCGCCGTGCAGAGCGGACCGCGCGAGGTCACCATCGGCAAGACGTAACCGTGATCCAGGATGCGTTGCCTCGCCATCCCGATGCGGTGCAGCGTGAGCGCCGCAAACCCGTCCGCTTCCACTTCGTACTCCGGGAAATTGTCGATGTCTTCCAGACGATAGAGCGTGTGGTATTCGCTCGGCGTGTTGTCCTGCCAGAACTTGATCTTGGAGCCCAGCACCGAGGGTTCCGCCGCCATCCCGTACTCCATCCACCACGAGGGGATGAAGATGATGTCCGGGAATTCGCGCATGATCTTGAGGTTGGATTGGAACCAGAGTTCCGGATCCAGGAAATAGTCCATGTGCTTGATGCCCAGATAGCCTGGAATCCAGGGACTGTCCACGATCAGGGCCATCGGGACCTTGTCCATCTTCTCGCGCCGAACCGCGCTCTTAAACGTCTCCCACTGTTCCTTCAACATGACTTCCCTTTCGTTGCTCGGCGTAAGCCATCGCTGAACATTGTTGTACCATGAAACAAAATATGAAAATCCGGGATATTCGGGCCACCACGGTGACGGTGCCCCTGGAAGCCCCTCTGCGCCATGCCAATGGCTGCCACTGGGGGCGCTTCGTCCGCACCATCGTCGAAGTGGAAACGGATAACGGACTGATCGGGTTGGGCGAGATGGGCGGTGGCGGCGAATCGGCCGAGGCCGTATTCCGCGCCATGAAGTCCTATCTCGTAGGCCATGACCCCACCCGCATCGAGGAGATGCGCTTCCTCATCGCCAATCCCACCGCTTCACTCTACAACAATCGGACCCAGATCCTGGCGGCGCTGGAATTCGCCTGCCTCGACATTCTGGGACAAGCCTGGGGCGTCCCGGTCTCTGAGATTCTCGGCGGACGCCTCCGCGACCGCGTCCCCTTCGCCGCCTACTGCTTCTTCCGCTACCCCGACCCGGCCACCGGCGCGGGCGAGGTCCGCACCATCGACCAGGTGCTGGAAAATGCCCGCGCCCTCAAACAGAAGTTCGGATTCACCAGCCACAAGATGAAGGCCGGCGTCTTCCCCCAGGATTACGAACTCGAAGCCTACCGCGCCCTGGCCAGCGAATTTCCCGGCGATTCCTACCGCTTCGATCCCAACGCCGTCTGGTCCACCGAACAGGCCATCCGCTTCGGCCAGGCCATCGAAGGCTTGCGCAACGACTACCTGGAAGACCCGGTCTACGGCCTCAACGGCATGCGCCGCACCCGCCAGATGGTGCGCGTGCCGCTGGCCACCAATACCGTGGTGGTCAACTTCGAACAACTCGCCGCCAATGTCCTGGATACCGCGGTCGACGTGATCCTCCTCGACACCACATTCTGGGGCGGCATACGCGCCTGCGTGAAGGCCGCCGCCGTCTGCGAGACCTTCCAGCTCGGCGTCGCCGTGCACTCCTCCGGCGAACTCGGCATTCAACTCGCCACCATGCTGCATCTGGGCGCCGTGATTCCCAATCTCTCTTTCGCCGCCGATGCCCACTACCATCACTTGAAAGACGACGTCATTCAAGGTGGCCTCATGCGCTACGAGAACGGCGCGATCCGCGTCCCCGATCGGCCCGGCCTCGGCGTCACTCTCGATCGCGAAAAACTGCGCGAGTACAGCGAACTCTACAAGCGTCTCGGCGGCTACCCCTACGATCAGGATCCCGGCCGCCCCGGCTGGACCCCCATCGTCCCCAACGACCGCTGGGCCGATCCCAAAGACGATCGCCCGGTCAAGATACCGTACTAATCATGCAAACGCCACACCCCAATCGGAGCCGCGACCGTAAGGGAGCGTTTGCTTCCTTCCCACCCAAAGGCACCCCCATCATGCGCTACCTTCTTCTAATCGCCGCCCTCAGTCTTCACGCCGAAACCGGCGCCGATGCCTGGTTGAGGCACGCCCCGCTGGACGAGGCCTCCGCCCGTCCCTACCGCGCCAGCCTGCCGGCCGCCGTCGCCACCTTCACCGCCACGCCCGTAGCCCAATCTGCGCAACGCGAATTGCTCCAAGGCATCCGCGGCATGCTGGGCCGCACCCTGCGCGTGCAATCCGCCGTGCCCGCGGAAAGCGCCATCCTCCTCGGTACCCTCGCTGACCTGAAGCGGTCCGCACCCCAACTCCGCCTCGAAGCCGACCTGCCCCTGGACGCTTATTGGCTGACCACCGCGTCCGCCAGCGGCGTCAACTACACCGTCATCACCGCCCCTAATGATCGCGGCGTGCTCTACGGCGTGTTCGCCTTCCTGCGCAAAATCGCTCTCGGCGAACCCATCGCCCGCCTCAACGAGAAGCA
>JADGNS010000531.1 GCA_017883355.1 Candidatus Solibacter sp. | reverse complement strand
GCCTTTTCGGTGCCCGCCAGCTACACGTTCGGGAGCGCGGCGCGGTCGTACACCGAGTTGCGCGCGCCCAATTCCTACAATGAGAGCTTCGGCCTGATGCGGCACATCAAACTCGGGGAGAAGGCGACGCTGATGCTGCGCGGCGAATTCTTCAATGGGTTGAACCGGGTGGTATTTGGCGCGCCGGTGTCGAATGTCTCCGCCTCCAACTTCGGGCGCGTGACCAGCCAGGCGAATTCGCCGCGGCAGGGACAGGTGGCGGCGCGGATCGACTTTTGAGGAATGCCGGGCGCGTGAGAAGCTGAGAAAGAACGCGCCCGCAAGCGGGCGTTGGCAAGCTAAAGCATGCCACACCATTGCAGGCACACGGCGGTTTATCCGGCGGCGCGGCGCAGGCGGTCCAGGATGCCGGCCCACTCGGGGGTGTCGGGCGGGGGTTCGATGGCGATCCAATCGAGAGACTGGGCGTCGAGACGGTGGAGGGTTTCGTAGAGGGCGGCGGCGAAGGACCGTGGGTCGGCGGGCATTTCCTGGCCCATGCGCAGCACGATGCCTCTGCCTTCGCGGCGGACCGTGTCCAGGAAAAGCGGTGTGGCGGGGCGGTAGTGGCGGACGTGCATGCCGGGAGACGCGTGCGCACCTTCCACGGGCTCGGCGGCTTGCGTGATGGGGCCGATCAGCGCTTCGAGTTCCGTGATGGAGATCACGCCGGGGCGGAGGAGCTCGGGCGCTTCCACCAGCGAGAGCACGGTGGATTCGATGCCGACTCGGGCGGCGCCGCCATCGAGGGTGTAGTCGGCGAGGGCCTCGGGAATGTGGGCGGCGGCGGTGGGGGAGAGTTCGGTGAAACGGTTGGCGCTGGGGGCGGCGATGGGGACGCCGGCGGCGCGGATCAACTCGAGCGCCAGCGGGTGCGCCGGCATGCGCAGGCCGACGGTGGGCAATCCGGCGGTGACGATGTCGGGGACTAACGGGCGCTTGGGAACGACCAGCGTCAGCGGTCCGGGCCAGTAGCGCCGGGCGAGGAGCTCGGCGGCATCGGACCAGTGGGAGGCCAGGGTGCGCGCCATCTCGATGGAATCGACGTGGACGATGAGCGGGCTGGTGCGCGGGCGGCCCTTGGCGGCGAAGATGCGCGCCACGGCATCGGGGTCGAGCGCATTGGCGCCCAGGCCGTAGACGGTCTCGGTAGGGAAGGCTACCAGGCGTCCGGCGCGGATGAGTTCGGCGGCACGGGCGACCTTATCGTCCGAGGTCACTCCGGCGTCTCGTCTTTGTCGTCGCCGGCGATCTTGCCGGTTCTGCGCCACACGAGAAAGGCGTGGATGAGCGCATCGAGATCGCCTTCGAGGACGCGGTCCACGTCGCCGATGGAGAGGCGGCTGCGCAGGTCCTTCACCATGCGGTAGGGGGCGAGGACGTAGTTGCGGATCTGGCTGCCGAAGTTGATCCCGAGCTTGGAATCCTCGGTTTCGCGGGTTTCGACGCGTTTCTTTTCGAGCTCGAACTCGTAGAGGCGGGCGCGCAACTGCTTCATGGCGGTGGCGCGATTCTTGTGCTGCGAGCGCTCGTTCTGGCACTGCACGACGATGCCGCTGGGGAAGTGGGTCATGCGCACGGCGGAATCGGTCATGTTGACGTGCTGGCCGCCGGCGCCGGACGCGCGGAAGGTATCGATGCGCAGGTCCTTGTCCTGGATATCGATCTTGATTTCGTCGTCCACCTGCGGGAAGACGAAGACGCTGGCGAAGGAGGTGTGGCGGCGGGCGTTGGCGTCGAAGGGGGAGATGCGGACCAGGCGGTGGACGCCGATTTCGGATTGCAGCAGGCCGTAGGCGTTCTCGCCGTTGACTTCAAAAGTGGCGCTCTTGATGCCGGCGCCTTCGCCTTCGAGGCGGTCGGTCATGACGGTGGGGAAGCCCTGGCGCTCGGCCCATCGCAGGTACATGCGGAGCAGCATTTCGGCCCAGTCCTGGCTTTCGGTGCCGCCGGCGCCGGGGTGGATGGTCATGATGGCGGAGCGCGCGTCGTTTTCGCCGGAGAGCAGCATGGCGGTTTCGAGGCGCTCCAGGTACTCGGCGTAGGGCTTGAGATCGCGCTCGATATCGTCGGCGACGGTTTCGCCTTCGTGGGCGAGCTCGAAGAGGGTGTCGAGATCGTCGGTCAGGCCGCGGATGCGGTCATCGTTGGCGATGGCTTCTTCCAGGCGCTTGCGGGCCTGCATGACTTTCTGGCTCTTTTCGGGCTGATTCCAGAAGTCGGGGGCGGCGATCTGCTCTTCGCTTTCGGCTAGCTTCTTTTTCTGAGTGGAGGCGTCAAAGATACCTCCGCACGGCCAGGGACTGGTCGCGGAGGGGCTGGTATTGGCGGTCTAATTCTTCTAAGGTCATGGGAGGTTCACTCCAATTCTAACAAATACGCCTTTTTGCCGACGTTGTGGGCGCGGGTCCGGCCGATTTCGATGGAGACGCCTTCGGCTTCGTGGATGTGGCCGCAGAAGAAATGGGCGGGCTGGCAGTGCTGGATGAAATCGCGGACGGCGGTGGATCCGGCGTGAAGGCCCGGGCGAACGCGATCGAGCGCGGTGCCGTAGGGCGGGGCATGGCAGACCAGGACCAGCGGGTGCAAATCGGCGAAGGGCGCGAGGCGTTCGGCGATTTGCGGCTCGGTGTATTCGCCGGGGGTATCGAACGGGGTAGGGTTGGAGTAGCCGAGTCCGGCGATGCGCCAGGCGCCGGCGGTGAAGTGGCGCTGGTGGAAATTGTTCAGGCCGCTCTGCTGGCACATGGCGGCGATCTGCGGCTCGGACTCGTGGTTGCCGGGGAGTACCCAGACCTTGTCGCCGCGCGTCTTCAGGATTTGGCCTGCGCGATCGAGTCCTCTGCCCCAGGTGACCTGGTCGCCGGCGGAGATGTAGAAATCGGCCTCCACGGAAAGGATGCGTTCCAGCGTCTTCCAATCGTTATGGATGTCGGAGAATATAAGTAGTTTCGATGTGGGCATGGTTAGCGCATGAGCGAATACGATAACGAACTATCGAAGATTGTAGCCGAACTGAATCGGGCGGCGCCCAGCCAGAAGTTGGCGTTCCGCGGCGTGCAATCCACCGCGTCGCTGGATCAGTTGCTGCACGCGGCGGCGGGGCGCGGCGCGAGCGACGTGCTGCTGATTGCGGGCGCGCCGGTGATGTTGCGCGTGACCGGCAATTTGACGCCGGGGGCGGGCGCAGTGCTGGAGGCGGACGATGTGCGCGGCCTGGTGCTGCCGCTGCTAGAGCCGGCGCAACTGGACGAGTTGCAGAAGCGCAAGAGCGTGGATTTGAGCTTTGTGCGCGAGAACCTGGGGCGCTTCCGGGTGAACATCCATCACCAGCGCGGGACGCTGGCGGCGAGCATACGGCTGCTGCCTTCGCGGATTCCGTCGCTGGAATCGCTGCATCTGCCGTTGTCGCTGGCCAAACTGGCGGAGCGGCGGCAGGGTTTGGTGCTGGTGACGGGCCCGACGGGTTGCGGCAAGAGCTCCACGCTGGCGGCGCTGATCGACATCGTGAACACCAAACGCGCGGCGCACGTGGTGACGATCGAAGATCCGGTGGAGTACCAGCACGCCAATCGCAGCGCGATCATCGAACAGATCGAAGTGGGGCGGGATACGCCGGATTTCGCGGTGACGCTGCGCAGCATCATGCGGCAGACGCCGGACGTGATCCTGGTGGGGGAGATGCGCGACCCGGAGACGATCGCGACGGCGCTGACGGCGGCGGAGACGGGACACCTGGTGTTCTCGACGCTGCACACCAACGACACGATTCAAGCCATGTCGCGGATTCTGGATTCGTTCCCGGCGGGCAATCAACCGCAGATCCGGCAACAAATGTCGC
Organism: Candidatus Solibacter sp.; assembly: GCA_017883355.1. Taxonomy (GTDB): domain Bacteria; phylum Acidobacteriota; class Terriglobia; order Bryobacterales; family Bryobacteraceae; genus Solibacter. The sequence continues at coordinate 763 of JADGNS010000531.1, read as the reverse complement.
TCGCGATGTCGGCGGTGGTGGCGCAGCAACTGGTGCCGGGGGTGGATGGCGTGAATCGCTGGCCGGCGGTGGAGATTATGATTGCTACCGACGCGGTGCGCGCGCTGATTCGCAAAGGCGACGACCATCAGTTGCGGTCGCAGATCTCGGTGGGCCGCGCGGACGGGATGACGACGATGGAGCAATCGCTGGCGGACCTGGTGAAGGTCGGGCGAATCACGCGCGAGACGGCGTACGCGCACGGCTATCGCACCGACGATCTGCAGCGGTACCTGGGGTAGCATCTGGCTTGCAGCCGGCGTTTGGCGAGCGCGAGAAATTGCGCTTTGGCCGAGCGAGCCGCCTGAAAGGCGGCTTGCGGGCAAGATTGCCTGCCCCACAACTAATACAGAATGCCGCGGTGCGAAAACGAAGTGACATCTGGATGCCATCCTGCCCCACAACTCCCGCCGGCGATTTCCCTTTAGGAGGATAATGGGGCTCTGAACGCTTTTTTCTACGTGATCCGCCGGTTTTTGGGAACAGTATGCAGCGAAGCGATCCACAAGAATCCAGATTCCGATACCGGGCGGCGTTCTACCGCCTTTTTTCCGCATTGTTCGCCGGGGCAGTGGCAGTCTCGCTGACGAGTTGCCACAAGCCTGAGGCGGTGAGCGGGCCGCCCCCGCCGGTGGATGTCGAGGTGGCGCAAGTCGCGGCACGCGACGTTCCCACGGTCAAGGAATGGATCGGCACGCTCGACGGCCGGGTGAATGCCGAGATC
>JADGNS010000530.1 GCA_017883355.1 Candidatus Solibacter sp. | reverse complement strand
GCAGACTGGCGTTCCACGGATTGTTGTACTGCGGGTCGAACTGCGAATAGATGGGAATCGCGTTGATGGGACGCGTTCCGGTGCCATTGCCTTGGCCGCCCTGCGGCATGTGGCGGTGCAACCCGCCCACATAGGAGACGTCGAGCACGGTCCCGAAACCGACGTTCTGCTGAACTCCGAAACTGAAATTCATGACGGATTCCAGCGGCTGCCTGCCGATGGTGTTGTAGCTCGGGGCGATGGGCGCGATGGCGGCGTTGGCGCCTTGGGTGGTCACGGAACTGATGGGCGCATAGTAGAGGATCTTATTGATCGTCAAAGGCGGTTGCCCCGCCATGCCCATGATCTGGTTGCCGTCACCGCGGTTGAAGAATAATCCCCAGCCGGTCCGGATGGCGGTTTTGCCGTCGCCGAACACATCCCAGGCGAGCCCGATGCGGGGCGCCGGAGCGAGAGGCGCCACGGTGAACGCGGTCTGCGGAAGAAGTCCCTTCCCGTCCATCACCACCATACCGGGCGCGACATTCGGGCAACTGGAGTATCCGCCCACCGAACAGGGGACGAAGGTGCCGACCAACGACGGGAACGAGGTGTATCCGGTCTTGGGGTCGATGGCGATCTGCTTTCCGGCGGAATCGTAGCCCGGGTAGAAGAGACGGGCTGCCGATTTGGGATCGTAGGCGGAGGGCACGAAAGCGGCGGAGGTGTTATCCTCGTTGGCCTGCGGCGTCAGGTGGTAGAAGCGAACTCCGTAGTCCAGGGTCAGGCGTTTGCTGACACGCCAGTTGTCCTGCACGTAGGCTTCGACGCCGGTGAGCCAGAAATCGCCCATTACGCGCCAGCCTTCCTGGTAGTTCTGGAAATTCCCGACGAAGGCGTTGGCATAGCCGTTGCCCGTGTCCTGCGGCATAGCGGAAGTGCTGGAGAAGTTATAGGCGCCGAGGTAAGACCCCGTGCCGCCCTGCTGCCACTTCCCGGTCCGCTCGAACACGAAGCCCACTTTCAAACTGTGGGGGCCGCGCACGATGCTGAGGTTATCGCTGAACGTGTAGACGGTGTTGAGGTTCGTATACGGACGCATGTTGAAGGTGGTGTTCACCTGCGACACGGTGGAACCGCCGCCAAAGGTAATGCCGGGAACAAAGACCGAAAAGTTCTGGTCACCGGGCCCGAGGGTGGGCCGGACTCCCGTGTTATTGAAGCTGGGATCCTTCTCGTTAAACCAGTGCGGCGGGTTGGCCATATTGGCGCGGTTGAGCTGCGCCGGATCGTGCGGATAGTAGTCCCAACTGTTCCAGCTCTTGCCGAAACTGAATTCGTTGACAATAGTCGGGCTGATGGTATACGTGAGGCCGGCGCCGTAGCCGTGACCCGGGTTGGGATGGTCTTCGCCGTAGGGGGACCACTTGCCCGTGGAATCCTTCAGTTCCATGAGGGCTGCGAAGTTGCTGGCGGCCGTCAGGTCGAAATCGTAATCGTTGACGTAACGGGCCCAGCCGCTCAGCTTGGAAGTGATGTAGCCATCGAGGCGGACCACGTCGTTGCGCCGGGGATGGGACTCGCCGAGGACGGCGAGGTAGTTGCGCCGCGTGAGCTGGGTGGGATCGCCCTCGGTGAAGCAGCCGTTCCCATTGGCATTCTGCGCGATGTCGCAGCGGTTGGGCAGCGGCAGGAAGTTCAGCATGGCCAATCCGGCCGGATTCATCTGGTTGACCGGGATCTTGTTGCCGGCGAAGGGCACTCTGGTCACCGGGTCCACGATCGGGATCAACTTACCGTTCTGGTCGTTGCTCTGCGAGAAATCGCCCGTCCGCTCTAGCGCCGTGGGCATGTAGTAGTACTGGCGCTGAGTCTGCGGCTTCTGCTTGGTGTACTCCTGGGAGACGAAGAAGAACAGCCGCCGTTTGTCGGTGTTGAAATGCTTGGGGATGAAGATCGGGCCGCCGATGCCAAAGCCATCCACGAAGTAGCGGTAGACGCTCTTCTGCTGGTTGTTAAAGTTCTCAAAGTAGTTCTTGGCGTTGAACATCTCGTGACGCTTGGTGGCAAACCCGGTGCCGTGGAAGGATTGGCTGCCACTCTTGGTAATCACGCTGATCTGGCCGCTGGAACCCCGGCCGTACTCGGCCTGGTAATTGGACGTCAACACGCGGATCTCGGAGATGGCGTCCATGTTGGGCTCGTAGTGGGTGGTGGTATTGGAGCCGGTATCGAGGTCGACGATTCCATCCACCGTAAAGTTCGTCTTGGCCTGGCCCATGCCGTTGACGTTGACGCCGGCGATGGAACCTTCGGAAGTGGTTTCGCCAGCGCTCGTAGAGAGTACGCCCGGTATGAGGCCCAACATGCCCATCATGTCGCGGCCCTTCAAAGAGATCAGGTTCATCTGGGTGCCGTCAACCAGCGAAGATTTCTCGCTGGAAGCCGTCTGCACCGCGGTGGTGGTGGCGGTCACCTGGACTTCCTCGGTCAGCGCCCCGATGGTGAGCGCGATTTTTCCCAAGTCGCGCGTTTCCATGGATGCGAGATTCAGGTCCTTTGAGCTGTAAGTCTTAAATCCCTGCGCTTTGATGGTGATGGTGTACGCGCCGGGCATCAGGTTGGTCACGCGGAAGATTCCGTCGTTGGCCGACGAGACGAGGCGGACAGCGCCGGTCGCCTGATCTTTAACCTGCACCTCGGCATTCGGAATTGTGGCATTCGCCGGATCGACGACAACTCCTACCAGGTTGCTCGATACGGCTTGTCCAAACATGCTCCCACACAGGAGCGTGGCGATGCACAACAACCACATCGCACTCTTAACCGTCATAATGTATTGCCTCCCAATCCAAAGTCTTGAGTTTGCCGTGAGGGAACTCACGCGCTTCTCGCGTAGCTATTGACTACGTCTTGCGCAGGTGAGGGTAAGCGGAAGCGCCGAAAAACTCAAGAGTCATACGGTAACGCCGGTAATGGCGGGGTTTCTTCAATAGAAACAATTGGTTAGGCCGTCAACGGCGTGGCCGTTCTTCCCGTAACGATACATCGGGATACCGCCCTATACGTCAGGAACCAAAAAAGGTTGAAACGGTCCGAATAGTGCGTTATAGTTCTGAACAACGGGGTTAGCGTGATCGATTCAAGGCGTAACGGACCAGGTGGTCCATGGATTCCCGGGACGGGCGCGGATCGTGAGGCTGTTCGCGATCAACTGGCGCGCCTGCTGGCGAACCCGCTATTCCGGAATAGCAAGCGGGCACAACTGCTGCTGCGCTTTGCGGTGGAGCATACCTTCCATGGAACCGGCGAACACCTGAAAGAGCGTACATTAGGTGCGCAGGTCTTTGGCCGCGACGCTCAATACGATACCAACCAGGACCCGATTGTCCGCATGACGGCCGTGGAGATCCGTAAACGCCTGGCGCAATACTACCAGGAGCCGGGGCATGAATCCGAAATTCAGGTGGATTTCCCGCAGGGCTCTTACGTGCCGGAATTCCGGATGCCGAGCCGCCCGCCCGCGTCACCCGATCCCCAGCCTGTTCCAGAGGCGTCACCAGCGGTGAAGCAGGGGCGCGGGGGTTGGCAGTGGGCCGGTGCGGCGGTCATCGCGTGCGCCTTGCTGGGCGCGGGGGCCTGGTCGCGTCCCTGGGGGCGCGAGACCTCGCTCGACCGTTTCTGGAGCCCCGTCCTGGACGTTCGCGAGCCGGTGCTGGTTTGCATCCCCAGCGCGCGGATCGTCCCGGAGCAGCACCAGGACCGGCACCAGAACGCCCTTCTCCTGTTTAGCATCACGCAGCCCGATCCCAAAGCCGACCAGTTCGAGGGTGACTTCGTTCGATACGGCGACGCCGTGGCGCTCTCGATGGTGTCCGGACTGTTGCGGTCCAGGGACAGGCCATTCCGGGTGCGGCGGGGCGAAACGGCGGGTCTCGACGATCTGCGCGACGGACCCGTAATCCTGCTGGGCCCGAGCCAGTGGAGCAACCGCCTGACCGAGCCGTTGCGTTTCCGTCATGCGCGGGACGGCGCGGTACGCTACATTCGCGACCGTCAGAACCCGGCGGATCGGAAATGGTCCCTGCCGGGCCAGGTGCCACCGGGGGAAACGCTGTCAGAAGACTACGCTTTGATCTCCCGCATACTCGATCCCACGACGGGTCATTTTGCCGTCCTCGCGATGGGCCTTTATCCCTACGGCACGCGCGCCGCCGCCGAATTCCTGACCGATCCGGCGCGCCTGGAGGAGACGCGGAAAAGCTTGCCCGGAGACTGGAAGGGGAGGAACATCCAGATCGTGCTCTCGACTCAAGTGGTGGGTGAGAACTCGGGCCAACCACGCATTCTGGCAGTTCATGTGTGGTAGCCGGCAGGGCAAATGGGCGAACAGACCGGCGGACCGAGTATCTGCTACAATGGGACTCACCCGTGGCGCTATCGTCTAATGGTTAGGACAGAGCCCTCTCAAGGCTTAAATACGGGTTCGACTCCCGTTAGCGCTACCAAAGAATCATAGACTTACGGGCTTTGCGCTGTGACGCGCTGTGACGCGCAACGCTCCAGCAGAAATCCCCCCCAATAAACACCAAACCATGCTGTCGTCAGTTGGCTGGCCACAGGCTGGCCTGCGTTCGCGCACATGGGCGCCACGGGCGCGACGGC